>CAYYGK010000056.1:0-13884 GCA_964471145.1 uncultured Eubacteriales bacterium
CAAAATAACCCTTCCTGTGACATATATCCCGATTTTTAGTCGGCAGTATTTTCTATAATACCACAAAAAAATCCGTAATTCCAGCAATTTTTAAATTTTATTTGATTTTATGTATTTTTATGTATTGCGAAAAGGCCAGAACATGGAAATGAAGGGGTTTTAGGCCCCTTCATTTTTTAGGAAAAATTACTTGTATTGTTCAATTCAGAACATCCGCTTCTTCTGCAGAAAATATACCGCCCCTGTACATGCTATAAGAGAGGCAATTATAATATACAGGAATGCAAGAGGATTGTCTGCCAGCGGAAGAAGAACATTCATACCATAGAAGCTTGCTATCATAGTGGGTATTGCCATTACTATGGTAACAGATGTAAGAAACTTCATCACGATATTAAGGTTGTTTGAAATAACAGAAGCAAAGGCATCCATCATACCGCTCAGTATTGAGCTGTAGATGTTTGCCATTTCAAGAGCCTGCCTGTTTTCAATAATGACATCTTCCAGAAGGTCCTGATCCTCTTCATACATTTTGAGGTGTTTCCCTCTTAGCAGCTTCTCCATAACCATTTCATTGGATTTAAGCGAGGTGGTAAAGAACACCAGGCTCTTTTCCAATTCAAGCAGCTTAAACAGCTCCTTGTTTTTCATCGACTTGTGCAGCAGCTTTTCGGCATCATCCGTTTTCTTGTCGATATGCCTTAAGTATCTTAAAAAATCCTTGGATATCCTGAACAGCAGCTGAAATGTAAACCTGGTTTTTTTGAAGGTGAATAATCCTCTGACCTTATTGGTGCGAAAAGACTCAATTACCGCATTTTCCTTAAGGGATACCGTCAGGATGTAGTCATCAAGTATCAGAATACCCAACGGGTTAGTGCCGAACTTGACACTGCCTTCCTCCTCATACATATATGGGGAGTCAACTATAATGAGAGTCTGGTTTTCCTCTATGTCAATCCTCGGTTTCTCCTCTTCATCCAATGGATCTCTTAAAAAGTTGGGTAATATATCCAGGGTGTCCTGCACCTTTTTAAGCTCCGCTTCTGTCGGGTTCCACAGGTTTACCCAGCATCCCTTTTCAAATCCATCGGTTTCCGAAATTGTGTTTTGTCCGTCATAAGTCTTGAATATTTCCATCATTGCAAGCACCCTCCCTCAGGTATTATTTGCTCGTTCTGCATCAAAAACTCAAAATAAAAAGGCCGCCAACAAGCGGAAGCCTAAAAATATAAACATCAAGTCTTCACTCGTTGAGATTTGGCACTATATGGCATAGGCCATTAAAACCAGCTGCGTTAGACAAAACCTTAATCCGGTAGTGCCTGTTAACCCTCTTGGCGTCTCTCGACGTTTCCGGGCAGCAGCATTTATCCATACAGGAGCCTCACTTAACAAAGCTGTCTTTTATTCAGTTTTCATCCACAACCATTATATTGCTAAATATATAAACGGTCAACAGCTATAAAAAAGCTATTTTTTCTTATCAAGAAAAAAGGAGGGGGTGCCATCAGAAGGTGCCCTGTATGCAGTATTTAACTTTTTCCCCTGGTTTATTTTCTTCATTTTTTCTCCCAGTGCATTAAGCAGCCTTTTAGCCTTGCTCCGGTTTTCCTCTTCCATAAGCTTTATTCTTTTGATGGCAGACACGGTCATCTCAACGCACTCCTTTAGCCTTGAAACATTATCTGCATCTGATTTTAGAGCATCGCCTACCGTTTCAACCCCGTGCTGTTTCTTGAATTCATCAAAAGCTTTACCAAACTCATCATCAAGACTGTTTATCCTGTCAATAAGCTTCTGCTTTTTTGCTGTAAGATTTTCAAGCTTCTTTATATCGTTTTCTGTTATGGCCTGTGTCTGTTCACTGGTGTATTTTTGCATCCTTTCAAGCAGCCTGTTCTTTTCCTCCAGTGAAGTTATCATCCGCTGCATATGCAAATGACCCATAAAAATACCTCCGGCATGGTACAATGATATCGTAATTGTATCATACCGGAGGTACTATACTCAATGAGTCTATTGGCCTGAAACAGCCTGTTTTTTACGGTTCAGCTTTTTAGCGGTTTTCATTGCCTGTGCCCATGTATCCCTGAGCTCCTTGGCAAAACCCAGAACTTCCTCAAGGATATCAGGGTCCTTTTTAGTATTGGCCTCAATAAGCCTTCTGTGCATATAATCATAAAGGAGCCTGAGACTCCTGGACACTTCATATTTTTTATCAAGTGCGGACTGGAACTCAAAAACTATGTCCTGCGATCTTAAAACACTGCTGTTGGCCTTTTCATAGTCCTTGCTCCTTAATGAATTGATGCCCTGCATTATGAATTTTACCAGTCCGTTGTAGAGCATCAGTGTAAGCTCCTCCGGTGTTGAAGTGTAGACAGAATCCTGTTTGTACTGTTTGTAGGCAGTGTTCATAGCTGTAATTCCTCCCTGAATTAAATAATGTTACTGCTGCCACATTCCCAGCTGGGTCATAAGCCAGTTCATCTGTGAATTCATATCGCTTATGGCCTTTTCAAGCTCAGTGAACTGTGAATAGTACCTCTCTTCCTTATCCAAAAGCCTTTCAAAAAGCACATCCATTCTTTCGTTTATGCTGGTTATGCTTTTATACATGGTATTGGTGTATTCGGATACATCGCCTTCCAGCCCCGCCTTTTCCAGAAGTATGCCCTTGTATCCATCATCATCCCTTGTGGTCCTTATATTGTCCTGAAGCACATCATACAGCCTGTAAGCAAGGCCTTCTTCATCGTAACGGGTTTCCCTGTTCTCCCAGTCTGCGTATTCGGTATCGGACTGCTTTGAAAACAGGTTCATGACGGTGTCAGGTGAATTCCTTATGGCTTCCTTGAGCTCATCTTCATCTATTACAAGCTGCCCTCTCATGTCATATGTGCCTGTTGTTATTCCTATGGATGTAAGAGAACCATTTACATCCTCTACCGAATCGTACAGTGCCCTCCTCATGTCGTATACGATGTTCTGCAGTACTTCATCGTTCCTTAAAAGCCCGGTTTTTGCCCTCTCTTCCCAAAGCTCAATCTCGTCCTCGCTCATTGCATCCCTCTGTTCCTCGGTAAGAGGCAGATAGTCGCTGTCATATTCCTCATTCAGTTCACTGTTTATTGCAGCTATAACTTCATTGTACTTCTCAACAAACGCCACAATTTTGTCATAAATTGCATCTTCGTCCAGAGTCATCGATATATCCTGCTCGTTTGCACTTTCCTTAAGAAGCGTATATGTCAGACCGTTTACGGTAAATGTATTGCTGCTCCTGGTAACGGTCTCGCCGTCTATGACAACCTGTGCGTCTACACCTTCTTCCGTTACAGGGTCGGCAGTGGATATCTGCATGGAATCTAAGAATGTGCCGCCGGTCTGTGTCACGGTAATGTTGTCTCCATCCCCCAGCTGCTTGGATGTAAGCACAAATTTATCTGTTACCTCATCATAGCTTAAATTGACGTTTGCATCCGTATCACTGTTTATGGTGCTCATTACACTGGATAGAGTATCGGTTTTGTCAAAAGTAAACTCCGCATTATTTATGGTAAATACAACCTGGTCAGAAGCATCAAATGTCAGTGCAGTATCAAAATTGTCCGCAAGAGCCTCAAGTGTATACCCTGTCCTTAACCTGTTGCTGTCCCCGCTTTCAAATCCCAGGTCTGCAAGGGCATCATTTGTAGTACCACTTGCAAGGGTTATCCTGCTTGCTCCGCCGCCTGTCTCAAATCTCAGTTTGCCTGAAGCATTGCTCACAGTGATCTTTCCCGAACCGAATGCATTGTCCACAAGATCCTGAAGTCCGGTATCAGCCTTGCCTATAAGGTCGTCAAGGTCGCTGTAGTCGTCAAGCTCAAGCTCCCTGGTGACACCATCCAGGGTGACCCTTACTGTCTTGCCGCTTAAAGAATAGTCGGTGGGTGTCGCTTCAAGTTCAGCCGTTACCGTGCTGCTGCTTACCGCTTTGTCGGCAGTTGCCAGTGTATCCACCCTTATGGTATGGGTACCCTCCATAGAAGATGAAGTCGTACTGACGGTCACAGCAGTGCTCTCCTCTCCGCTTACACTGTCGGTGACGCTTATACCGAACTGTTTGTATGTTGATTGAGAAAGCATGTTGGTAGACGGACTCAAATAGTCGAAAAATCCACTTCGAAAACCCGAAAGCAGTGACGTTATCTCCCTGTAGTTATCCCTTTTCCACTCTGCAAGCTGCCTTTTCTGATACAGCCTGTCATAGGGGATTTTTTCAACCCTCATCAGGTCGCTTACAATCTGGTCTGTATCCATGCCGGTGGCCAGGCCGCCGATTCTCAATGTAGATGTGTAAGGATTAACGCTGCTCAAACTCATTTGCCTCACCTTCTTTCGTCAACAATAATACCAACCATTTCCCACATCATTGCTACCATGTCAAGTATCTTTTCAGGCGGTATCTCCCTGATAACCTCTTCGGTTTCAGTATCAATAACCTTTACCATTATCTCTTTTGTCTTTTCGTGTATGGAGAATTCAAATCTTCTGTATGTAACATCAATGGCCTTGTTTGCGTGTTCAATGGTGTTGATGACTGTCTTTTCAGACATTACATGCTGATTTTCTTCCCTGTCTTCAATTTGCGGCATAATCGTGTTTTCTTTTTCGCCTGGTTCTTTGCCCTGCACAGCTTCAGCCGCTTTGTAGTCGACTCTGGCTGCGATTGAAGCATCCGTGCTTCCTATCTTCATAAAAATCCCTCCGTGATAAAGATTCCTCATTATGATATATCGACAAAAAACTCAATTATTTTAATTATTCTAAGGAAATCTTACCGGACACCCACTCCCTTGTCAGTGCTATGCCTTCTTCAAGGCCGATTTCGGGTTTCCAGTCAAGGAGCTTTTCGGCCTTGCCATTGTTGCAAAGAAGCCTTGGAATCTCGCTCCAGGGATGAATGTGTTCAACATGTACTGTTTCAACACTGCCTTCAGATATCATTCCGGCAAGCCTGTTTATGGATATGTCAGAACCCAGCCCTGCATTTATTATCTGCCCATTGGCGCTTTCACAATACCCTGCGCGGACCACGAATCGTGCGCAGTCCTCCACATACAGCAGGTCACGTGTCTGGGTGCCGTCACCGTAAACCTTAAGCGGCAGACCCTCAAGAGCACGCTTTATGAATACCGCTACCACTCCGCCCTCTCCACCTGACTTCTGAAAGGGCCCGTATGTATTGAATGGGCGCACCACAACCACAGGAAGCCTGTATGCATACCAGTATGAAAGCACCATGTTCTCTCCCGCAAGCTTGCTGCCTGCATATGGTGAAGCCGGTTTTACTTTGGAGCCCTCGCCTATACCTCTGTCATCCTCCGCCCTGTCATATACCATGCAGGTACTCATGAAGACCATCTTCACACCGAATTCCCGGCACTTTTCAAGCACATTGAAAGTGCCAAGCGTATCATTTTCAAAGGTCTCCCGGGGGTTGTCTATGCTGTCCTGCACATTTATGCTGGCAGCCAGGTGACAGCAGAGGTCAAACCTGTTTTTGAACACTGACTCCAGTGTTACCTCATCCCTTATGTCCCCTCTTTCAAAGTGTTTAAAATACTTATTGTGACTGAATTCTTCAAGGTTCCGTTCCAGGCCGTTGGACAGGTTGTCAAGCACCCACACGTCATGACCGTCACCCAACAGTTCTTTCACTACCCACCGGCCTATGAAACCTGCTCCTCCGGTAACCAGTACTCTCATACAAGACTCTCCTTTTATTTGCGGAAACAACGTCCGCAGCATTAGATGCTATATATTTAACGTCATCCTCCGACATTGCCGGGTGGAGCGGAAGGGTAATTATACCTGCATAGTGTTTTTCCGCTTGGGGGCAGAGCCCTTCCGGGTATCCCATGTCCCTGTAATACGGGTGCAGGTATACGGGAATGTAATGTACATTAACCCCTATGCCTCTAGCTCTTAGTTGCTCATAAACACTCCTCCTGGCAGGTACTGCCTCATCAGACAGCCTGATTACATACAGGTGCCAGGACGAAACGGCACCATCAAGCTGGATGGGGGTTATGACATCGGCGACATTCCGAAGCTCCCTGCCGTAAACCTGTGCAAGCTTTTTCCTCCTTGCTGTGAACATGTCAAGCTTGTCAAGCTGACTTACACCCAGTGCGGCCTGTATGTCTGTCATCCTGTAGTTGTAACCTAAGAATTGCTGCTCATAATACCACGGGCCTTCATCCCTGGTAAGCCTTTCATTATCCCTCGTCATGCCATGAATCCTGAACATCTTTAGCTTTTCGTACAATTCTGCATCATCTGTTGTCACCGCACCGCCTTCCCCTGTAGTGATATGCTTTACAGGGTGAAAGCTGAACACAGTCATATCACCCATACTTCCCACTCTCCTGCCCTTATACTTTGCCGCAAGGGCATGGCAGCCGTCCTCAATAACAGTAAGACCGTGTTTTCCTGCTATCCTCATAATGGCATCCATATCACAGGGCTGCCCTGTGTAATGCACAGGAATGATCGCCTTTGTTGCATCAGTTATTCTCTTTTCAATCTCATCAGCGCTTATGTTGTATGTAACAGGGTCAATATCGGCAAAAACAGGTCTGCCCCCGTTGTACAGTATACAATTTGCGGAAGCAGCAAAAGTCATGGGTGATGTAATTACCTCATCCCCCTCTTTTATCCCTGCAGCAAAACATGCGGCATGCAGAGCGGCAGTCCCGCTTGACAGCGCAACAGCAAACCTTGCCCCGACAAAATCAGCAAGCTTTTTTTCAAACTGCTCCACCACAGGCCCTGTTGTCAGGTAGTCGGACTTCAGCACTCTTACCACCGCATCTATATCGTTTTCATCTATCCACTGTCTTCCGTATGGTATGTATCCCCTGTCTTCCATAAGCCATCCCCTCTTTATAAATTCTCTAATATACTCCGTGCAGTGTGGAAAGCTCCCATCCCATCTATACACTTCCTCATCCTGCAGCTCATTTCAAGCCTTCTGTCATAGTCCATGCACAGGCAAGACAGCCTGCCTGTAAAATCACCGGCACTAAAATCCTCAAGCCTCCCCGCAAGTTCCACAAGTCCGGCTTTTTTCATCCTGCCTGCCGCATATTCCTGGTTTTGTGCAACTATAACTGCAACAGCAGGGGTCCCGCAGGCACAGAGTTCGTACAGCGTTGAGCCCGCCGCTGAAACCACAACGTCACAGCAGAGCATCAGCTCCCTCATGGACGCAGGATTCCGGTGCAGCCTTACCCGCTTGCTGCTCCTCTCAAGCTCTTCAAGCCTCCCTGTATTCTTGAATGCCGGCCCTATTACAACCTCTATTTTCATATCGTAAAACAGACTGCTTTCAAGTACCGCTTCAGTTACCCTTATGCTCATGCCCCTGGGGTCCGCCCCGCCGGCGGTCACCAAAAGACTTTTACCCTCACGGTTTATTTTCCTTCCGGGCAGCTGTGCGAATTCCTTTCTCAAAAGGCAGTACCGGGTTCCCAGCAACAGTTTTTCATCCTTGTGATACCTGTCATACTTTATGTCCTGTGCACCAATGTTGCCGTTTACCAGCACATCCGCAGGATATGCAAATGCATTCAGGTCATCTATGTATACAAGCCTTCTTACACATTCCTTGAGCTCCAGCAGGTACTCTTTTGTCACATTATATGTATCCATAACAAGCACATCACAGCCTTTAATATGCCTTTTGACCTCTTTTGCTTCAGCCTCAAGGTCCCCTTTGTCTCCATAGCTGTAACTTCGCTCTTCACCGGCTGCAGAAGCAGGAAGCTTTACAGCATTAAACCCGCTTTCCTGTATTGCCCTGATACCCTCCTTATACCTGCTGAGAAAAAGTATACTGCATCCCATATCGGCAAATGCAAAGGCAAGTGCGGTGCTCCTTACAATATGACCCATACCAACAGACGGTCCCCCGTCCGCCCTGAAAGCAATCACTTTCCCGCTCAATCGGTTACCTTCCTTATCAGCTCAAATGCCTCGGCATATTCTTTGTGTACTGCCATTCCCCATCTGCGGGCTGCAGTCTGTATGCCCTTTATGGATCTGGGATGCGGGTACTCCCTCAGTTCGGAAGTATAGCATTTAATTGCACGCAGTTTATAATCCATGGTTGCCTCAATATCAATAAACACATTGGGGCGAAAGCATTCACGCCCGAAACTCCATTCGGTGGAAGAAAGCGTCTCAAATGCATAGACTTCTTTCACGCTGCAATCCCCAACCGGCCTGCAGGCTGTCAATACAGCCCTGTGCGTCACAACATGGTCAATATTGAGATCTGTGCTGCTGTGAGTATATATGATGTCCGGCATGATTTTTTTTATGTGCGCCTCTATAACTTTCACAATATCCAGCAGGTCAACCGAATCAAACCTGTTGTCCGGAAGGCCTGCAAATAGTATATCGGCAAACCCCATTATTTCTGCAGCCTTCCCTGCATCCGACCGCAGCTTTTCCACTCCATTCGATAATCTTCCCTCCCTGGAAGTACACCCCTCACCAAGGATAAGGCAGAATGTGCTGTCCCCCTGCTCCACATGCCTTCTCATTGTTCCGCCCGCCCCAAGTATCTCATCATCCGGGTGTGCTGCAATAATCATAACCGTTTTCATTTAAATCACCTTTCATATAAGTCATGTCAAGTCTTTTTGTCTAATCTCGACATCGGCAACCACCTTGCCGTTTTTTAGGCTTGCCCTTTTAAACTCATACCTGCAGTTTCCATGGTCTATGTATGCGTTCGGATACCCTTGTGCATCAAGCATCCTTATATGATCAAATATTCTTTCAAGGCAGAAGTCTTTACTTATCTCACTGTCTTCAGGTGTCCTCCTTTTAAATGTCACAGGATCCCCTGACTGCTTTTCTGGTTTTGGCCTGCTGCTCAGGATATATGGTATCATTTCTTCAAACACAATCCTGGAAGCCCTTATATATATTTCTTCTGCACAACCGTAAAGACTTAGATTCTTCTTAAGATAGATATCCCCCCCATCGAGTACCTTATCCACCCTTACAGCAGATATCCTGGTATCTGTTATTCCCCGTGTAATGAGGTTCTGCAAAGGACTGCCTCCCCGGCCGTAAGGGAGGTCAGTCATGTGAAAAACTATGCATTCAAATCTTTTATATATATCCTCAGGTATTATCCATGACCAATGAGGAAAAAATATCATTACCGGCTTAATCTCACCGATTCGTTCAACATTCAAATCATCTTTTTTGTCAATTATATACGTATTATATTTCCCCTCATAAACCTGCTTAAATTTAAAGGCATTATCAATGTTCCAGCTCTTTATTGTTGCAATGACTATGTTTTTCAATCAACCATCCTCCATTCCAAAGGAGTTCCCCTCTTAATATCCGCTGTTGCCTTTGAGCCCAATATTTCTTCGTAAAACCCTGGAAGAAGTCCATCCCCCGGTCTTATAACCCTTATATTTTTTTCAGTAAACCTTTCACCCTTTTTTATGTCTTTCACTGCAAATATGGAGCGCCTGAATACCCTGCTGGTCTCTTCCTGTTCAGAAACTCCGTAGCTGACTTCTCCCAGTGCCTTTTCAACACTCCTTATATCCCTAACCATCTGGCCGAACTCGCCAGGTTCCATTGAAAAAGAAGAATCCGGGTTTTTGATTTTTCTGCTGAGACAGAAATGCTTCTCAATAACCTTTGCGCCGGCGCTTACGGCTGCAATTGCTGCCAGACTGCCGGCAGAATGGTCCGAAAGTCCTGCTGCAACCCCAAAAGTTTCACTCACATTGTTAATTGTCCTTAAATTCATACCGTCTGTCAATGCCGGATATGCGCTGCAGCAATGCAGCAGGCACAGTTCTTCGTTGCCTTGTTTCCTGACGGTATTGACAGCTTCCTCTATCTCTCCCAGAGTTCCCATACCTGTTGACATTATTACCGGTTTTGCCTTTCCTGCAATATATTTTATAAGAGGCAGATCCACCAGCTCAAATGATGCGGTCTTGTAGCATTTCACATCCAGGTCCTCCAAAAAGTCCACAGCTGTTTTGTCAAAAGGTGTCGACAGGAAATGCATACCCGCCTTTTCAGTTTCTTCCTTGATTTGTGCCTGCCAGTCCCATGGCATGTATGCCTCCCTGTACAGGTCATACAGCCTGTATCCTTTCCATGTGCCGCTGTTTATCAAAAAGTATTTGTTGCTGCAGTCTATTGTCATGGTATCAGCAGTATATGTCTGCACCTTCAGGCAGTCTGCTCCCGATTCCCCTGCAGCATGGACTATCTCAAGTGCCTTCCTGATATCGCCTGAATGGTTGGCAGACATCTCCGCTATTATGTAAACAGGGTTTACGCCACCTATTTTTCTCCCGTTTATCTTTATTTCTTTACTCATAGCTGCTCCTTACTTATCCTGATAATATATTTGTGCCCGTTTCTGTAAAAAAAAGCAGGATATCTATCATTGTCAACAACCCGAAGAAGATTGAACTGTTCCTCTATGGTCTTGTTTATATTAAGTTCGCTATCTGACGGGTTTCTCCGGGGATAAAAGGTCTCTTCTCCTGTCTGCTCACATCCCTTTATATCAGGATATCTGTCTACGAATTCATGAATAAGTTCCCCGGTTACCAGTCCCTGTTTGTGTTTTATTTCGCTGTTTAACTCACTGCCATCAAGAGATATTTCGCCCTTTAGGTATATCCTTCCTGAGTCAACCTTTTCAACAGCCTCAAACAGACATACAGGTATCCTGTTTCTGCCTTCAAGTACCTGCCATGTAACAGGACTCCATCCTTTTCCCTTTGGTAAATCACTTTCATGTACAACAAGATTGTGCCTGTGGAACCTTAGATATTTTTTCGGTATAATATTTTCACAACTCAAAAAGAAAGCAAGTTCTCCCTTGCTCATACTGTTTATATCCTTTATTATATCAACTTTATGACCTTTTTGGAAAAGTTCGCTCCCAAGACCCTCCATGTATGGAATCATCCAGCTGTTTGGATTGTCACACAATAAGGTAATTCTCATCACTACCCCCTATAACTTCTTTTGCTCGATGTTTTTGTTTATTGCAGCCAATGCAGGATTACTGTCCAGAAGCTTAAGCAGGTCTTTGAGATAAAAATCATGAACCCCTTTATAAAGGGTATCATAAATAGTTTTGATAAGTATATAGTCTTCTTTTGTATCAAGTGTCAGTCTGTATTTTGAATAATCCGTTTTATATTTATAATAATAAACATTGTAATCAAATTCATAAAAAAACAGTGTTACGTGTTCTCTGTATCTTACGGATTGCGCTTTTCTGTCTGCTTCCTCAAGCAATGTCCGGCAAAAAACCTCTGCATCCATACCTCTCGGATAAGTCCTGGGGGCCATAACAGGACTTACATTACCAACAATATCATAGCTGTGAGTCTTATAGAATGAAACAAACTCATCAATAACAAATGGGTCTATAAGCGGGCAGTCCCCCGTTATCCTTACGATTGTATCAACATCAAATTTTTCTGCAGCTCCCAGAAACCTTGAAAGTACATCATCTTCGCTTCCCCTGTAATACTTTACCCCCCATTTTTCAAGCTGCTGTACAAGGATATCATCTTCACTATTGACGGTTACAGCCACTATCACTTCATCAAGCTGCTTTGCCTGCCCGACCCTCAGTACCACATGTTCAAGAACCGGCCTGTCTTTCACAGGCAGAAGCACCTTCCCCGGAAGCCGTGTAGAAGTCATCCTTGCCTGGATTATTGCTGCAGTTATTCCCATATGCCTGACCGTCCTTTTTTATACCAGTTTCTGCTTTAGTAACAAACCTCTCAGTTCTTTCTTTTTCAGCGGAGCAGGCCCATTCGAAGTATATTCTCCCTTTTTCGCCTTCCTGCCGTCGCTGTAATTATAGTCAATATTTGAATACAGCGGAGGCACTGCAAACATATGACTGAATTCCACAGCCTTCTCCGACTCCTTGAGCGTCATCAGTTCCTCGTATTCCTTCTCTCCGGGCCTTAAGCCTATCCTGTCCACCCTGATACTTTCAGGGTCAATATCATGCCTGCTGCATGTCTCTTCTATAACCACTTCCACCAGGTCACCAATCCGTATGACCGGCATTTTAAGAATGAATACTTCCCCTCCCACAGCCCTGCTGCAGGCTTCAAGAGTCAGCCTTGCAGCCTGGGAAAGCGTCATCATGAATCTTGTCATATCCGGATCAGTTACGGTAACCTTTCTTCTTTCAAGTATCTGTTTTTTAAAAAGCGGTATAACAGATCCCCTTGAGCCCATTACATTACCAAACCGTACGGCAGAAAACACTGTCCTGTGGCTGCCCCTGTAATAGTTGGCGGCAGCTATCAGCCTTTCTGCAAGCAGCTTGGAGGCTCCATATGTGTTTGTGGCATTAATGGTCTTGTCGGTTGAAGTGAATATTACCTTTTCAACTTCGTTGTTGATTGCAGCTTCTACAACGTTCTGTGTGCCCAGTACATTGGTCTTTACAGCTTCAAAAGGGTTGTATTCACAGGCAGGTACGTGCTTTAACGCTGCCATGTGAAATACGATATCTATATCTTCCATTGCTCTTGCAAGCCTCTTGCAGTCTCTCACATCACCCAGCAGATACCTTAAATTACCATGCTGCTCAAGTTCCCCGGCCAGCTCAAACTGCTTGTATTCATCCCTGCTGAATACCCTTATGACTTCAGGCTTTTCGGGCAGCAGCTCGTTTATGATGCCCCTGCCTATGGTGCCTGTCCCGCCTATTATCAGTATTTTTTTCCCTCTTATCTGCAGCATGGACTAATCTCTCCTGAGTACCTGATAAACTACCCATAGATAATATCGTCCAAATCAATATATTCCTTGAACAGGAACTGATAATTTTAAAGATTTGCAATCTCAGGTTTCAATCCATGTTTTAAGAGGTCACACACGAAGACGTAGTCTCGTCTTTCAAGGGCGGAAATTATGTTGTTTAATATATTGGTTATGGTCTCTCTTTTCTGTGCTGAATCAACAGAGCCTTTTACAAACTCAAGGACATCCTTTAAAAGGCAGCTTGTCTTCTTTACAGCTTCATTCCTTAGTCCCTTGTACAGCAAAACCACAATTTCGTCTATGCTTCCTGTAATATCTTTAGTATTATCAGTTTTTTTCAATTTCCTCCCCCAGTTCCTTTACCATTGCATGAATATCTATATTCTCCATGGCATCGTTTTCAAGCAGCATGGTGCATTTTTTTATCCCATACCTGTATATCCTTTTGGTCAAATCCAGTATCTGCAGTACATCCTTGAAGAACTCCTTTTGCACCTTCGCCCATTCCATCAAATCTTCCTTGTTACCAAGTTCACCGTACTCGGTATCCTTCTGAAAGTTCACAATTCTGTAAGCCTGGATTATAAAAGCAAAAATATTTGAGTACTTCTGTATAGAGCCTCTTGTAAAATTAATCTTGTTAAAATATGATTTAAGTTTACTGATGTTTTTGAACTCAATCAGCTTGTCTGTTTCTTCAAACCCTTTGTTTAAAACTTCTTCAAGCTCATCAAATTTTTCGAGCTCTTCGGACAAGCCTTTCTTTACACCCTTGAGCCGTACCTCAGATTCTTTTCCAGGTGTTTCTTCAATAAGACTAAAGAGGCTGGTTTTAATCTCCTTTGTACAATACCTTCTTAAAGCTTCTTCCAGGGTGCACACCTCTGTACCCTCAATGCATGCCCCTCCTTCCGTTGCATTAATAACAGGAGTATCTATCTCTTTTATCTTCATTTCAAACCATTTCAGGAACTGGTGCCATATCCGGTTTGTCGTAACATACTCAGCATAATTACCCCTTACCTTTAC
>CAYYGK010000057.1:0-13660 GCA_964471145.1 uncultured Eubacteriales bacterium
CTGCCACCGGTATGTCCACTTTCTCTTCAAGGGACTTTGTACACCTGCAGCAGTCAGTATCATAAGAGGTTACTATCCTCCCCTTCAATCTCAGAAGCCCGGAATCATTTGTAATTCTTCCGGAAAACCTTATCGGCTTTCTAAACCTGCAGTCCTCTCTTATGTCCCGAAGGCAGGAGAGGTCTTCCTCCAGATCAAAATCAACAAAAGCTCCATCATTTCTCAATATACCCGACAAATCTATCTTCATGCAACCACCCGATAACAATCATTAATGCCAATGGGAACTATGGCAGCCAAAAACCGACAAAAGCTATTATACTAGCATAGTTGTGATTTGTCAACGGTGCGTTTTTTCGGGGTTTTATTTTTTCAAGTGGTATACGTCTATAGCAAAACAATTATATTACAAAAAATCGTAGCGTAATTGATACCTTAGCCAGACTGAAGTTTTGCAGTTATGAATGCAAATAATAGCTATTTATGGTATAATAGTGAAATTTACAAAGAAGGAGGTTATACAATGGCAAGTAGATAAGGTATCATGCAAGACCGCTTTTTTTCCTTCTGAGGGAAACAAGCAGGAAGAAAAAAAGTCCGATACCGACAAGGGCAGCCAGGGAATCAGTAACTGCTGCCAGGTCCATATCTGCAACTATAAGCCTCTTTAAGGCTTTCATTGCCCAGTACTGCGGGAAAACAACAGCTATTTTCTGCATAAAGAGGGGTTCGAGCTCTATGGGCCACCACAGGCCTGACATCATGGAAGAAACCATGATAAAAATGGTTGCGACAGGTCCAAGCTGTGCGTTTGTTTTTACAAGCGAAGCCATAAACAGTCCCATTCCTGTGACGGAAAGCAGGAAAATACTCATCACCAA
This sequence comes from uncultured Eubacteriales bacterium, assembly GCA_964471145.1. Classification (GTDB taxonomy): domain Bacteria; phylum Bacillota; class Clostridia; order Acetivibrionales; family STF1-152; genus CAYYGK01. The sequence continues at coordinate 882 of CAYYGK010000057.1, forward strand.
TACGGTAGAAAGGATTGAATCTCCGAAATTCACACCCATTACCATGCTTCCGAAAAGTATCAGGAATGAAACCTGCACCCAGCCCCTGGCAAATGTACCGGTTATCTTGCCCAGCATGATTTGCGGCCTTGTTACAGGTGCAATGGCCAGCCTGTCCCAGGTATGAATCTTTCTTTCCTCAAGTATTTCACCGGCCCCCAGTATCAGTGTGAACATGACAAACATAATCATATAGCCAAGTGAAACCTGTGTCTGCATATCATAATCAAAACTCTTTGCCTGTTTTTTTATCTCTGTCTTCCTTACTTCTACTCCCCCCGGCTTATCAAGATTGCCGGCTACCTTTTCCTTTAGAAACTCAAGCTTGTGCTGTTTGCTTTCATCCTCTCCCAGTTGCTGCTCAACAATTCCGGCTATGCGTTCTTCTGCCATTACCCTTGTATATGCAGAATGCATCAGGCCCTCTATCATTGCATAGTCAGCAGACGACGGAAGTTTTACAACCTTTACTGCAGTTGTTCTTCCTGTCTGCAAATCACTGCCGAAATTCTCCGGTATTATGAATCCAAGCTGCAGACTGGAATCCCTGACTCGTTCCCTGAGAGCCTCCTCATCCATCTGTATTACCCTGATAACCTCTTTTTTGGATAATTCATCTATAACCTTTTGGGATACCATACTTTCATCATAGCTGGTTATTCCAACAGGTATTAAAAACACACCTTCGGAATCTGTTACATTGCCGAAAACAAGTCCAACAAGAAATGTAAATATAACAGGAAGAAGGAAAACGAAAAGCAAGGCTGTCCTGTCCCTGAACATTTTCACGATGTCATATTTTGCGATTGTAAGTATCTTGTTCATTTAAAGCCTCCCTGTCCTGAAGCCTGCAATTCCGGCTGTAAGGTATCCAACTCCCATAAGCATCAGAATTCCGCAGTTTAGCAGTATGGAATTCAAGTCGGTACCAAGCATAAGCTCATGGTAACCTCTTACAGCCCACCAGTTCAGTGTAACCTTTGCAATGGCTTTTAAAAAATCAGGCATAACATAATATGGCACCATGCCTCCTCCCACAAGGGTAAAAACCTGTATCAGCACAACGCCTATGCTGTCCGCTGCCTTGGCGGTCCTGGCTATCGCAGCAATAAACATTCCGAAAGAAGAACCTGCAAACACCGCACAGATTGTAACCAGTGCTATACCGACAGTTGAATCGCCCCAATATACTCCATATGCAAACCTGGTAAAAGCTATCAATATAACAGACTGAATCAGACATATAATCATTAGCCCTGTAAACTTCCCCGCAACCAGCCTGAACTTGCCGGTTCCGGTACTGATTATACGGCCCAGGGTACGGGACTCACGTTCTTCAATTATCATCTTTGTACCCTGGTTGGCGCCAAAGAGTATGAACATGACGAGCATTGCAGCTGCATAAAAATCAAGAGCCGAAAGGATGATTTTTACCTTTTGCTGGTCCTGTTCTTCAAATTTCAACTGCTGTTTGTCCATGCCCTGCAAAAACTTCTGGAGTATTGCTGCTGTATCGTTCTGTGTGATACTCCCCCGGGCTGACATCTCCATCACTGCCCCGTATACAGCCTGGTTCAGGGTTACACTCTCAGCAAATCCGCTGACAACGCTCTCCACTATACCCGAATGAAACTCACTGTCTATTGTAGACCTTACTTCAATATCGGTACTGCTGCCTGCTTCAACCTTTTCAGAAAATCCCCCGGGTATGATTACTGCAGCATGCACCTCTCCTTTTTGCAGCATACGGTCAGCCTCAGCCTCGTCAACCGTTTCTATGTAAAAAAGCTCCTTCATGCTGTCTTTTAGAATATCTTCGGTAAGTATTCTTGATATATCACCGCTGTCCTTATCTACAACAGCAACAGCAAACCTGCTGACCGACTGTTCCGAATCAAACATGGGCCCCAGTGCAAGGCCAAGCACTATTATTAAAAGCGAGGGCATCAGCAGCATCAGAGCAAGTGCCTTCACATCCCTGAATACGGTTTTCAAATCCTTTAAAGCTATGTGCAGTATTTTCATATAAGCTGCTCCTCAATCCCTGAGAGCTCTGCCGGTAAGATGCAAAAAGACACTCTCAAGATTTGGTTCCTCTATTCTGATGGACTGTATACTTGCATCACCCTGTTCCACTTTGGCAACTACACCGGCAAGAACACTGTCCGCATCATCAGTAACAATCCTTATGCCATCCTCATCCCTTATTACTTCCTCTACACCATCAATTGCGTGCACACCCTCAAGGGTACTATCCTGTATGTTGTATGCCTTAATACTTATGGTATCCTTGTCTCCAACAAGTTTTTTAAGCTCATCCCCCGTACCTTTTGCAATAACCTTCCCATGATCCATTATCGCAGTTCTTTTGCAAATGTACTCCACTTCCTCCATGTAGTGGCTGGTATATATAATAGTCATTCCCTCACTGTTCAGTTTCAGCACTGTCTCAAGTATGTGGTTTCTTGACTGAGGGTCTATCCCGACTGTCGGTTCATCCATTATTAGTATTGAAGGTGTGTGAAGAAGAGCTGCTGCAATGTTTATCCTTCTTTTCATGCCGCCGGAGTATGTTTCAATCCTGTCTGACTTTCTCTCACTCAAACCTGCAATATCCAGCGCTTCCTTTGCTCTCTGTTTCAGGTTGCTGCCCGACATGCCGTACATCCTTCCCCAGAAAAGGAGGTTTTCCCATGCGGTAAGAGTCGGATAAAGCGCCACTTCCTGTGGTACTATGCCTATGAGTTTCTTTACCTGGGTTGGTTTAGACCTTATGCTCATGCCGTCCACCAGTACATCCCCCGAATCGGGGCTTAGCAGCGTACAAATTATAGATATGAGTGTTGATTTACCTGCCCCGTTAGGTCCCAGCAGGCCGAATACCTCTCCCCTGCTAATCTCAAGGCTGACATTGTCAACAGCCTTGAGATTACCGTAGCTTTTAAAAATACCTTCCAACTGTATGTATGGCATGCTTTCTCCTCCGGCTTTGCATTGTTTTAAACTGCAAAAACTACAGGCAGTATTATATAATAGTTTTGTTAATTTTTCATTAATATAAGCATTTTTTTTATAAAAAAGCAAAACAAAAGGGATTAGGCCAGCAGTCATGCCTTAATCCCATTTGTTTTTGAATATTTAACCTTTCACATCAAAAGTCCTGGTTTATATGCCATTTTACCGAGCCTCCCACTTCAACGAGGAAGAGGTCAAGGTGATAACGTATCCTTATATTGGCATCCAGGTTCCAGTTCCCATAGTACCTTGTGAGGGTGCCGTCCGCCCCGGCCATGAGATGAATTATCTCATACTTCTTGCCTCCGACTTTTACGCCTCCTTCTATCGACCCCTCAATGTAAACGAACAGTACCAGGTTGCCTGAGTCAAAATAATACTCTCCTTCTCCCCCGGCATACAGGTATGCCCTGAAATATACAGGCCCCAGCGTCTTATACCCCGTATCGTAGCCGAAGTGCATCTTGGCCTTGATGTAGCTGTCATCCGGATAAGTGGAGTACCTGAACGCAACTCCAAACCCTCCGGAATAAGGCCCCGCCTTGGCGGTAAGCGTCTCAGGATAACCCACACGCACCTCCCAGTAACTGGGGCACATATCAAACCCCAGGTCCCCGCTGACGGTGCATCCGTACATCCCGAAATCATATAAACTCAAGCTGAATTTAAACAGTTTGTGCTGATGATAATACCCCAGCCGCGCAGTTCCCATCAGTTTGAAGTCCTTGCCGGTTACCATTGACTGAACTGTTGCAGGGCCGTAATAGTCGCCGCCCATTTCAACAACCGGTCCCTTTTCCACAACCATGTACAGGTTTCGTATCTCACCAAGCTTTACCTTCGTGCCACCCGTATCATACCCGAAATACATCCATGCAGTAGCAGCAAGGAAGTAGTTCCCCCCCTGTGAGCGATTAACTTCAAGCGTGTCTATGGAATTGAAAAAGCCGTCCTTTTTATCGGGAAAATCGTATCCGTCCTCATCACTGTATACAAGGTCAAGGTTGTATCCTATGACCCCAGTTATGTCATTGATTGTTCCATACCCGAACTGTATACCTCCGCTTGGATCATGATAGTATATGCCGAGTGCAAAAAAGTACCTGCCCATTGTTCTGTCATATCCCATACGCACATTGGCATCCACAGGCATTGAAGGAACAAGTTTATCCGCAGTTTTGAATACCATTTCAAGGCTGTCGGTGTTATACTCTACAATTCCGTCATCCTCAGAACTCACCACAGGTGTTGCCACGGTTGTTACATGCGCAAACTCCTCGAAATTAAGGTCAAGTTTTGACTTGGATTCCTCATAGCTTATGGTCGGGGAGGTGAAAACTCCTCCCATCACCACCCTGTCGAAATCCTCATTGGTGTTCATTGTGAGATTATCCGACAGCTGCATTCCACCCCACATGGACATGCTTGTCTGGTAGAATGTCACAGACTGGCCCTGTGGAACAATAACCCCGCTGAGCTTTTTATCACGATTGTACCCCGATAGCATCACCGGCTCAAGTACGGCAATATTGAATGTCTGTTTTTGTGAAGTCATTGATAATGCTCTTACATCCATTTCAAAGTCATGAAAGCTGATGCGGTACGGCTTGTCAAACAGCGCTTTCCCGTATTTTTCTTCAGCATTGCCCGACTCGGTCATCTTCTCCATATCAGACGGAACAATAAGCTCATTGAACTGCATGTCCTGCATTTCAAGCTTGCCGGCAAAGTTTAGATCCATCAAACCGTCCATATGCAGTCCGTCCTCCTGGAGGTGACCACCCATAATTTTTATGAGAACCTCACCTGTCCCCGAAGGGTCAAACTTATCCGTTTCTGCAACGCTGCACACAAGCTTTCCAAGCTCCTTGCTGGTATACAGTCTCACATTGGCCCTCTGGTACCCGAACAGCGGTATGCCCATTTCTCCGTGTATTTCAAGGTTGACCTTGTTGTTATACATGTCAAGGTGTATCATGCTTACAGTAACATCCTTGAATCCCCCCAGCGAATCACCGAAATTAACCGGTATCCCCTCTGAGGAATACGCAAGGTTCTGGTAGAACACGCCGTTTCTGTCATACAGCAGCTCTCCAGGTTCGAGATTGAAAAGCACTCTTTGATCATTGTCGGTCTTTATAAATGCAGGAGGCAGCCCTACTCTTCCGTTCTTGACTACAATACCCATCCAGTCCTGTGCTTTTGTATCTTCCGGAGCCTTGCCTTCATATGCCTGCTGGCGTGTCAGGTCAAGCGCAACCCTCCCGGGCGTAACGCCTATCTCCTCATCCTGGTTGCCCACAAGTGCCGGAGTCATGGTTGTATCATTAACAAGGATCCCCTGACCGTTCCATGATGCCACCGAAAACGGTACTGTGGAAAGCGTCTCCTGAACCTGCACATCCATGGGTAGTGTTTTGAGGGTATTTGCCTGGATACGTGATGCCAGGTAATACATACCCCTGTCAATCATATCCTTCTGCGTGTTGTCAAGCTTTATACTTTCTGCCTTGCCCCCCATAATCTTGTCATGAATATTTATATCAGCTGTTATCATGGTTTTATCCGAAAAGGTATTCAGGAAAACATCAGGGTCAAACTGCACCGGCAGAGAATCCTCAAAGGTATTGAAAGGCAGCAGTACCTTCCCTGAAATGACGCTTTTGGATTCATCGGCTGTTCCGCCCGAGTAAACCAGCCGGGAGTTGGTGACCCTGATACCCAGTCCTGCAGGTATGACAGCCCTTACCACCTGTGTGCCGTCAAGCTGCATTGTTCCGTTGAGCTTGCCCTGCATGTCGAATCCTGTCATGCTGTATGCCAGCCTTAAACCCTTGTTGTCAAGTGTCTCCATGCCCAGGTTGTTTTCAACATGTCCCCCTATCAAAGTTATGAAGCTTGATTCGTATACAAGTTCATTTATGATGACTGCCTTGAGGCTGTTTGACATTTCAGTGGTATCCTGGGTTCCAGTAAGGTTGACTGTAATCATATTCGCATCGGTAAATGTAAGATTATCATAATGGAACACGGGAACAGTGCTGATTTTTATAATGCCGGAAGCAGTAATCTGCTGGTCTTCAAAACGCAGGGCATACAGGTCACCTATCAGGTTGTCCGATGAAGTACTCTTTACATACCCGCTTACTGTTGCGCCGGCTTTTGCCGTGCTTATAAGCAGCCTGCTTAGGTATACTCCCGAATCCTCAAAGGTCACAGGCTGCTTTAGCGTAGCAGTGCCCTGTGTTATGGCTGTTCCCTGCCATTTAGTTATGTCCAGTTCCATTTCTATCTCAAAACCCTCACCCAGCTTCAATAACCCGGGACCTTTTCCGTTTTGCAGGGTATCACCACTTATGCCTTCAATGGTAAATCCGTTAATTGTGAGCGTATCAGGCAGAAGAGGTATCGGTTTTAATGGTTTTAATTTCAAAGGAGCCAGTGCGTTGACAGTTTCATCCTGCCTGTCATATCCATACCTTGAGCCGGGATTAATGTTTACCTTCGGCACTATCGTTTTAATGTTTATTTTTGGTATCAGAAAATCCGGGGCTTTCTGGACCTTGACAGCTTCCGAAAAATCGGATATGAATCCTCCTGTATCTACAACCCTGACCTTGTACCAGTTGGCCGAATAGCTGTCTGCCTCCCTGTCAAGAAAAGACGGGTCTGTGAGGAACTCGCTTGCCTGATAGTATGTTCCGTTACTGGTCCGGCTTTTGTATACTATATAGCCGGCTATATGCTCACGGCTCTCTTTCCAGCTCAAATTAGGGTCTTTGGCAGTATTCCAGGTAAGAATGGGCTTGCCGATTTTTTCATCTATTTCACCCTTCAGACCTGTAACAGGAGGAAACGGTGAGGATTTTCTGGGAGATACGGTTACAGGGTCGGGCCGTCCCGATGCAAGGTCATCATCGTTTACTGCCTGTACCGTATACAAGCAGGTATCACCAAAAAGAACATCTTCATCAATAAACTTGAATGTTCCCGTGGACTCCTGTCCCAGCGGAATCTCTACCTCATGAACCTTGTCCCACAATATCAGTTTGGCCATCTCCAGGTCCAGCTGTCCGTATGGAATGAGGCTTAAAACTCCGTATTTTTTCTGAATATCCTGGTAGATGCTTACTTTGTCCTTTACGCTTACCTGGCCGATGTTGTGCATGATGGTCTCTTTGCTTGCCAGCTGCACCGTATTAAACCGGGTAACAAGGGGAAGAGCTGTGTCCTGTGTGATGGAAACCGTTGTATTCCTTTCACCTGCTCTTGATGTCTTTGGTGCCTTACCTCCCCTGATACCGGAACCCAAATCGGGAATCATCCTTTGGGTCAGAAAATCATCGTTAAGTGCCCTGGGGGTAAACACCTTGTCAAAAAGCACAGGAGAGAGATTCTCAAGCTGCAGTACATCCTCCTCCCTGATGCCGGGGAGCTTGTGACGGTAGACCACATATTTAGAGGCATGAGGCACCCCAACCCAGTTGACCTGTACCTTTCCTTTCTGTGAAAAAGGCAATAGCATTGAAGGTGTCCGGGGAGGTACCGTTGCCGGAACCCTTATCTTTGCTACAGTACCGTCCTCTGATTCTACTCCCCATACACTGACTGAAGTGATTTTATAATAGTAGTAGCGGGCGAAGGTCTGGTCAACTTTTTCACTGTATCCGGTATATGAAAGGTTGTCTGCAACCAATGTCCACTCTATGTCATCAGTGTCCTGTCCTTCCTCAAAATACGGCACTTCAGCCCTGTATACCCTGTAATACCCTATCTGAGGTTCTTTTGGAGCCTTCCAGCTCAGTTTTACAAATCCTCCGGGCTCAAATATGTTGAACCCTTGATTATCGGAAGACTCTATATTTTCGGGAACAAGGAAAACCAGGTACAGATATACCCTTCCATCCTTCTGTTGGACTGTATCCATTATCTGATTGTATTTGCTGTTTTGGGCAACCTTGTTCCATGTAAAGGACTGTACAATCTCGTCCCGGCTGAGTTCTTCAAGCTCCTGAACAGTCTTCCCGTCCACATAGGCACGGTAAACATGATATCCGGAAAGATTCTCACCCGCATAATGGTACCATGAAACCTGTGCTTTCCCTCCAGGCAGTATATCACTGTCCTCAAGGGCTATAATATCATGAATATCCCTTGTATCCGGAAGGTTTATAAATTCCAGTGACAGCTTGTCCGGGACAAGCTTTAAATCCTTTCTGACTGATTTCGAAACCGATAGACCTATTGAAACCTTACTTGCTTTAAGACCCTTTATATAATCCGTTTTTTTGACATCAGTATCTCCGGATGAATCATTTTCATCTGAAGAACCTATGAAGCGCTCAGTAGAAAACCCCGGTATGTCAATGAGAGCTGCCGGTTGTGTATTATGAATTACATCGGCATTAGGTTCAACAGGCATTTCAGGTTTTTCGTCCGTCGGATAACCGACTACTCTTGAGCTTGACCATATGCTTTCATTGCCCCAGTCATCCACTGCCGCAACCCAGTACTTGTAGTAGTAACCCTTCTCTATGCCCGCATCAAAGTATACGGTATGTACATCCTCTGAAGTATCGGGATTCACCAGAAGTTTTACCTTGCCGTACTTCACTATCTTCTTGCTGTAGTCTGTTTCTTCTTTTTCAACCTGGACCCTGGCGATTTCAACAGGGTCTTCAAAACTGCCGCTTCCAAGTGCCCGGCTCCTGAAGACGGCAAATTCATCGGTATCCTGGGATGTTTTTGCTATAGGAAGTATTACCCCTGTCTTCCCCTTATTAAGCGAAGCCGACTCCTTTATGTGAGCACCCGCCCTGGCAAGTCTGCCTGTTGACAGTGAAGGCTGGCCCAGGTTGGGCGGATTGGGGGCTGTTACCTTGTAAACCTTTATATCAAGATTGTTTGAATAACCGCTTACACGTCCGAATATATCAAGGGCCTGTACCCTGAAAACCGCTTCATCGCCATTTTGTATGTCTTCATCCATGTAGAATACGGGAGTCTCATAGAGAATACCGTCTTCATCAGCGGTATATGAAATGGCTACAGGTACTGAATTGAGACGCTCAAATTCCCCTTCGCCATTCTTTTTCCTTTCAATGTAATAACCGGATATTATGCTTTTGGCATAGTTATCCAAAGGTGGTGTCCACCTGAGATTTACAACATTATCTGCTCCAAAACCTATAAGCTCCTGCGGAGTTTCAACCGGAGTTTCCACACCGTAGGAAACCTCTACTGAATAAGTGCCTTCTGGACGGTTGCCTGATGAAACAGCAGCCTTGTTGACTGCTTTCAGTGAAGGCTTCCGGGGCACCAGCACATATTCTATAGGTGTGTTCTTTTTAATTCCCATCCCTTCAAGCCGGTCTTCGTAACCAAAACCCGCATCACCTGCAAACTGCATGTCGAGATTGGCCTTGGTCAATATGTTGTTCCTGTTATCCATCAGTTCCGAAATTATTTCACTGCTCTGTACAATTGAACCTGGAACTGCAGGGTTTTGAGGCTCAATTTGCGCAGCATAAGTAATGCTTTTTATTGAAAGGGGTGCTGCATTAATCTCAGATATAATATGCAGTGACCTGGAATTAAAACTGTCCTGCCTGGGAAGCCTGTCTGCAAGAGAACCCTTTATGGAAAAACGTGCCTGCTTTGAGCGCTGAAAGTCCTCAGCCCCAGAAAACCTGTAGCTGACAGGCGGTGCTGCCTCCTTATAAACCAGTTGGTTGAACTCTTCCTTTGTTGCAACTCCAGCAGCCTGGAGAGCTTCTGTATTCAATGCAGCCTTATCAAACAGGGGTTTGATATACTCTGCGTATTCCCTTCCTGAAGAGGCAGCTTTGTCAATATGGCTTTCAGTCCCCAGCCCTTCTGCAAGAAGCTCTGTCTTCCCATCCAGTACACGAAACAGTCTGTAACCGTCATCAGGAACCCATTCGTTTTGCGGGGTCCACCTTAAAAGCACTCTGTCGGGTTTTGTCCATGTACCTTTAAACGAAGTGCCGGCTTTCATCTGGCCAGGTGTCAGTTTCCCTTTTAAAAAGAGAGAATCTATTTTTTCAGTCAATCGAATTATTCTGTCTTTTACCTGCCTGTCAGATGGATCACCCGAATCCTCTATCTGTCCAGCCATAGCGAGCATGTTATTTTTGAGTTTCCTGAGGTTGTCCACTTCTGTTTTTGAATCGGCTACCTCATCCAAAGATTGGGCAGCAAGGATATCTTCTTCCAGTATTTCATTGGACAGGACTTCATTTGCCCCGCCTTCAGGCTCTTCAAGGTATTCCGATAACGAATCCGGCTTCTCTTTGTCATCATCCTCATCTATTATGTACGGCCTGTCCGGAAGTCTTGCCTCACTTGTCACTTCCTTGTCCTTTGACCCTCCAAACAATCTGGAAAAAAGACCTTTTACGTCTTCCGTCACACATCCTGTAAAAAATACAGAAAAAGCAACAGTAACAACCAGCAGTACAGCAACAGCTTTTTTGGTAGTATACATATTCCGCCCCCATTTTATATCTTCAATTTTTGAAATAAAACATTAGCAAGATTAGGATTCAGGAAAAATAAATCAACACTTTATATAATAACAGAAAGAATTTCCTTACTCAATACTCTCTGAGAGTCCATCAGCAACATTATTAAACATATTACTCTTTTTTTCTTTTGTTTTCGACATTTTTCGCAGAAAAAATCCTGCTGTATGTCTTCGCAGGACTACTTGTCTTTTTCTTTAAACCCCTTTAACATTCAATGTACATGTCTCAGCGCTTTCAGCACCGCATCCGCAAGTGCCTGTGCAGCCTTCTGGCGGTATGATTCGGTGTTTAGCTTTAAAAACTCTGCACGGTTAGTCATAAACCCTATCTCGGCTATTACCGCCGGCATATGGGTCTCTCTTAAAACCACCAGTTCATTCCTTGGCCTGGTGCCTGTATTCCTGCTTCCTAGTGCTGTTACAAGTTCATTTTGCACTATTGCAGCAAAATCTTTTCCGTTAAATTTCCTTGTCCTGCCGGGACAATACAGAGCCATACTCCCATGGTATTTTGAATAGCCTGCATTGTTGTGTATGCTAAGAAACAGGTCGGCATTAATCCTGTTTGCCAGATATGCCCTGTAATAAAGAGAGGGATATGTATCCGAACGCCTTGTCATGTATGTACTAATGCCCTTTTCTTTGAGTATCTTCTCAAGCCTGAGTGAAATGTCAAGGTTTAAATCCTTTTCACAAACCCCGTATGCCCTGGCTCCCGGGTCTCTTCCTCCATGGCCCGGGTCAATCACTACCTTGTATTTTCTCCCGTCATTTCTCGATATCTGCTGCTTAGTTTCCCTCTGAAATACCTGTTGAGCAATAACAGGTTTTTTGCCTACATAAACCTGCCTGTTATCCCCGTCCCAGGTAACCCTGCGGCTGAAGGTCTCTGCCACAAACCTTACCGGTACCATAACCGTCTCACCGACAAGCAGCGGGGGAACATCCATCCTGGCAGGTACTCCGTCAACCAGTACTTCATTAGAACCCACCCTCATATCTATAATGGTTGAGTCCTTCTGCATTCTTATACGCTGCTCATCCCTGAACCAGAAAAGGCAGGCATACATCTTGCTAAAAGCAGTCCTTGCTGGATAAAGAAGCCTCCCATCAATGAGTAACGGCCCGGTTTCAGGGTTTACCCTTATGCCGTCCACATATAGATCTATATCGGTTGTTTTCTGATTTTCGGCGCCTGACTGTGCTGCTGCCTCCCCTAAACAAAATACAGATAAAAGTACTGCTATAACCAGGATTGTAATTCTCTTCAAGACCTGCTCCCCCTTCGACATGGTTTACATAATAATTCTTATGTATTGTTTTCTACATGAGGGGAACAGATTCCTTCTTGTAATATATGGAATAGCTTTTTATATCAAAATCTGATATATTTCCTTATTCTGTCGTAATAGTATCTGATGAACAGGGAAAAAACATAGTCATAGATCAGAAACAGCAGCTGAAGACCAGCTATTACGGCCCAGACCGGAAGCGATGTCAGGGCTTCCTCCGCAATGAACTGTCCGGCTATAAGATAAGATACTGCCAGTACCACATTGAAAAAAAGGTATTTAAGCAGGTAACTGATAACAGGTTTATTGAGTTTCTCCACCAGGTACTTGATTATTGCATATACCCCGAAGAACAGTATATACGGTACAAGTGAGAGCTTTTCGGGAAGCAGTATGAGTGAGAGCAGACAGGATGCGCCGTAAAAAAGCCATGCTGTTTTCACTCCCAAATGGATGAGTATTGCAGCAGTAAAAAATGAACTCAGTACATAAAGCGAAAACTTTCCCGTAGGCAGAAAAGACTCGGCATACAATATGATAACTACAAACGCCAGGAGTATGCCTCCTAATGCTATTTTACGGGCAGTGTTTTTCTCAGCCATTTTTCACCCCCGTCAGCAGCATGCGATAAGGTCTCCCCCTCCGCACTCACAGCAGCAGTCGGTGCACCACAGGCAGGAGCATATAGTGCAAAGGTCAGGACTGCGGTTATATCCCCGAGGAGGTGGTTCACGGGATTCCCGGAACCCGCGCGCTGCAGGAGGGCGACATCCTCAGCCTCGACTGCGGCGCGAAGCTGAACGGCTACTGCGGCGACGCTGCCGCGACGTTCGGCATCGGGACGGTCTCGGAAGAGGCCGCGCGATTGATGGACGTGACGCGCACCG
>CAYYGK010000058.1:0-13656 GCA_964471145.1 uncultured Eubacteriales bacterium
CGTTTCGTCGCCGACCTGGGCCAGGTCCTTCACGTCCCGCTGCAGGTACGTTTGGAAGAAAGAACAATCCTTATCTGAGAAAATGAGAAAAGGGAGCGGAGAGCAAGTATGGTACCGATAATGTCTATTGTTTTTATGTCAGTTTCAATACTTGTTTCTGTTGGTCTGCCGGTAGTACTTACTATTTACTTCTACAGGAAGTATAACATTTCAATTATTGCTGTACTGACAGGGGCGCTGGTGTTTTTTGTTGTGCAGATAGTATTAAGGATTTCAATACTCCTGCCCATCCTGCAGGGTATGGAGTGGTATGCACAAATAGCAGACAGCCTGTGGATGATATCACTTATTCTGGGGTTTTCTGCGGCGCTTTTTGAAGAGCCGGGAAGACTGCTGGTGTACAAGACACTGCTAAAAAAAAGGCTTAACCGGGGAAACGCTGCAGCCTATGGAATCGGACACGGTGGCATAGAGGCCATATTTATTGTCGGACTGACAAACGTCAATAACATTGCATACAGTCTGATGATAAACACCGGGGCATATGAGAAAACTATTGCTCCGCTGCTTTCTGCAGAGCAGGCGCAGCAGATCAGGGATGCACTTGTGTCGACTCCTTCCCTGCATTTCCTTGTTGGCGGAATTGAAAGAATCTTTGCCATGACAGCACATATAGCTTTTTCACTGCTTGTCTTTTATGCAGTGAAGAAGAAAAACTACCTGTATTTTGCAGCTGCAATTGTTTTACATACTCTTATGAACGTGTTTGCAGTTTTGCTGGCAGCCATAAGCATCTGGCTTGCCGAGGGATTATTGCTTGTTTTTGCTGCCGTGGCTGTATACTATATTGTTAATTCAATGATTTTAACAGAAAAGAAAGCATGAGAACCTGCTTTCATAAACAGAGATACCGGGAAATTTTCTTGCCGGGAATAAGTCATACTTCTTTTAGGCAAGAATAAGCATATATTAATTCTGTTTATGGAAGTGATATTTGTGAAGAAAATCAGTGAAAATATTGCAAACAATAATGAATTATGTTACTATTCAGATTGGAAGGGGGGGTCGTTTGTGCTTATTGAATACAGGGTTAAGAATTTTATGTCTTTCAAGGATGAGATAGTACTTTCCATGGTAGCTGACAAAAACAGAGAGCTGGAAGAAACACATGTTTTTAAAACAGATGATTATAAGCTCCTGAAAACTGCAGCAATATTTGGCGCAAATGCAAGCGGTAAAACCAGTTTTATTGAGTCTATTTCATTTTTAAACTCATTGTTTTCAAAACAATCCGAAGTTGAAAGCCTGTTGGATAATATTCCGAATTTCAAGCTGGATGATGACAGCAATAAAAAACCTGTTTCTTATGAAATAACATTTTTGCTTGAAGGAAAAAGGTATCGTTATGGCATAGAAGTCAATGAAGGCGGTATATGCTCCGAATGGCTTTATTTTGTGCCAAATAGGCAGGAAGCATGTTACTATATTAGGGAGAATAACAAAATAACATTTGTGGGAACATATTTTGAATATAAAAAAGCATTGGAATATATAAAGCCCGACCCGAAAAGACCTTTTTTATATACCCTGGCACAAGACTCAGTCAAGGAATTTGAATGGGCAAAAAGCATTTTGGCATATTTAAAATTCTATATAAGGTCCAGCAATTTGCCGGAGTCATTTTTTACCAATATGATGCAGCTTGAATTATATAAAGAAAAGCAATTTCTTGGCAAGGAGGAAGTGGTTGACATATTGAAGGCTGCTGATATAGGTATATCCGACATTACAATAGCTACAAAAAAGAACAGCAACAATGAGTTGTTAAAAGAATTCGTCGAGTATATGAAGCAGAAAGGAAAAGAAATTGATACTGAAAACGATTTTGAACAGGAATTGAATACTCTTATGCATCATAAAAAGTTTAATAAAAAGGGTGAACCTGCCGGTGTGGAAAAATTTCCTTTGGGATGGGAATCCAAAGGCACTCAGAAGTTCTATAGCATGCTCTACCCCATTTTATATGTGCTGAAACTGGGAGGCGTTTTATGCATTGACGAAATTGAGAGTTCTTTGCATCATTTGTTGTGTATTAAGATAATTGAACTCTTCAATAACAAAAAAACCAATCCCCAAAATGCACAGCTGATTTTTACAACGCATAACACACTGCTTATGACTCCAAGCATATTAAGACGTGACCAAATATATTTCTTTGAAAAAAACAGGTATGGAGCAAGTAAAATGTATTCTTTATATGATATCGATATAGATATAAGAAAGGATTTTAACTATACAAATAACTATCTGTCGGGGCGCTTTGGAGCAATACCTTATGTGGACTATTTTAATATTTCAAGTGATAAAAGAGGACAAATCAGTGAAGACATACAGAGGGAGAAAAAGCTATAGTCGCAATAAGAAAAAGATAAAACCCAATCCCTTTTTTGTAATAGTATGTGAAGGTACTGTTACAGAAAAGGACTATTTCAGCAGCTTTCCCTATTATCACTCACTGGGAAAACATAATTCAAAAGGTCAGTACTATAGCCATTCTGCTATAGAAATAATTGAAGGAGCAGGTCAATACGAAAAGGTTATTAAAGCAGCTGATAGAGTATGTATATCCTGGAGAAAACAGGGCAAGACCGTTCTTCCCGAAGAAGTATGGTGTGTTTTTGATTGTGACAATAATATCGGCAAGCTTAAGAAAGCGGTAGAGAAAGTAAAATCCAGAGGGTACAATGCAATCTATTCAATCCAGTGTTTTGAATTGTGGTTTGTACTTCATTTCATGTATCTGGATACTCCAGTAGATAAAAAAAGATATGATACAATAATAAGCAACAAGTTAAGCATGAAGTATTATCATGGCAAAACAGGCATGTACCAATATTTAAGTCAACACCAGGAATTTGCATTGAAAAATGCAGAAACACTATATGAAAAGAAAAAAGTTAACAACCGGATAAGTGATCCTGTTACAAGAGTTAATCTTTTAGTTTCCGCACTGAATAGGGCTTATCAACAACTAAAGGATTAAAAACGGTCAGGGAGGCTTTGAATGAGGGGGGGCATAGAGATTGCTGCGTGTAGCCGTAGGATATATTACAAAATTGTTAATTCAAGGAAGGAGAAAATCGATGAAGGAAATACCTGATTACAGGAATGAGGAACCGGGTTTTGAGGAACGTGCCAGGGATATGGTATCAAAAATGACACTCGAAGAAAAAGCTTCACAGATGCTGCATTGTTCTCCTGCAATACCAAGGCTTGGAATAAAGGAATATAACTGGTGGAATGAAGCTCTTCACGGAGTGGCAAGAGCAGGGGTAGCAACAGTATTTCCTCAGGCAATAGGCCTTGCCGCTACCTTTGACGAGGAACTGGTATATAGTATTGCTGATATAATATCAACTGAGGGCAGGGCCAGGTATCATGAATTTCAGAGAAAGGGAGACCGGGACATTTATAAGGGGCTAACTTTTTGGTCACCCAATATCAATATATTCAGGGATCCCAGATGGGGAAGGGGACAGGAAACTTATGGGGAGGACCCCTTTCTTACAGGCATACTGGGAAAGGCGTTCATTGAAGGTATCCAGGGCGGAGACGGCAAATATCTTAAGGCAGCTGCATGCGCAAAGCATTTTGCTGTTCACAGCGGTCCGGAAGCTGAAAGACATGAATTTGATGCGCAGGTTACTGAAAAAGACCTGTGGGAGACATATCTTCCTGCGTTCAGAGAATGCGTAATAAATGCAAAGGTTGAAGCTGTAATGGGAGCTTACAACAGAACAAACGGCGAGCCCTGTTGCGGCAGTACGATGCTTTTAAAGAAGATTTTAAGGGAAAAATGGGGCTTTAGAGGCCATGTGGTTTCAGATTGCGGGGCAATAAAGGATTTTCATGAGAACCACAAGGTTACAGGGACTGCACCTGAGTCTGTTGCTCTGGCCGTTAACAACGGCTGTGACCTTAATTGCGGAAGAACCTATGCAAACCTGCTTACAGCTTATAAGGAAGGGCTTGTATCTGAAGAGAAAATAGACGAATCTGTGACAAGACTGATGATTACAAGGATGAAGCTGGGCATGTTTGATTCTCCCAAAAAAGTATCCTTTGCAGGTATTCCATATGAGAAAAATGATTGCAGGCAGCACCATGAGGCTGCACTTGATGCTGCGAAAAAGTCCATTGTCCTGCTAAAAAATGAAAACAATCTTCTTCCTTTAGACAGAAATATCAAATCCGTTGCTGTAATAGGACCAAACGCAGACAGCAGAAAAGCGCTTGAAGGGAATTACAATGGTACTTCATCCTCTTTTGTTACCGTGCTTGAAGGAATAAAAGATTCAGTATCCGACAAAACCAGAGTCTATTATGCTCCGGGATGTCACCTTTACAGGGACAGGGTAGAAAACCTGTCGCAGCCGTCAGACAGGCTGGCTGAGGCTGTAGCGGCGGCAGAGAGGTCAGAAGCTGTTATACTGTGCCTTGGACTTGATGCCGGTATTGAAGGAGAAGAGGGAGATACTTCAGATGATTATTTGCGTGAGAATAAAAGGGACTTGAAACTTCCGGGGCTTCAGCAGCAGCTTCTGGAAAGCATACATAACACAGGGAGACCTGTGATACTGGTTCTGATGTCGGGAAGTCCCCTTACAGTCGGATGGGCTGCCCAAAACATACCTTCAATACTGCAGGCATGGTATCCGGGAGCTCAGGGAGGCGAGGCACTGGCATCAATAATCTTTGGAGAATACAGTCCTTCAGGAAGACTTCCTGTCACTTTCTACAGGACAACAGAAGAGCTTCCCGATTTCACGGATTACTCCATGGAAAACAGAACATACAGATACATGAAAAATGAAGCCCTTTTTCCTTTCGGGTTTGGATTAAGCTATACACTTTTTGAATACAGGGATCTGACGCTTTCAAAAAAGGCTGTGGAATCAGGCGGGTGTATAGAAGCAAGTGTAACTGTCAAAAACTCTGGTGGCTACGCCAGCGGAGAGGCAGTCCAGCTTTATCTGAAGGATGCAAAAGCAAGCGTACGTGTGCCCAGGTGGGAGCTTAAGTGTATTAAAAAGCTGTATATGAAACCTGGAGAGCAGAAAAGAGTGGTGTTCCAAATAGTGCCTGAGCATATGGCAGTAGTTGACAATGAAGGCAGATGCATACTGGAGCCAGGCAGGTTTATAGTGTATGTGGGCGGGATTCAGCCGGATGAAGTCAGCCGGAAGCTTACAGGTTCCAAGGTGTTGAAGGCGGAGTTCAATTTGGAGGGCACAGGCAGAAATTACCTCTGATAACTTGACAAGAACGCATATTTCAGGTACTTTGTTACCTAGGCACAGGAAGAAAATAGTGCAGGGGGTTTCTTATGGATATAAGAAAGATGGCGGAAAGGGCAAAGGGGGCTTCCATAGAGCTTGCTGCGTGTGGTAGTAAACTAAAGGACAGCGCCCTTGAGAGTATAGCAGAGCTTCTTAAAAAGAGAAGCAGGGAAATATTTGATGCAAACAGAAAAGACCTTGAAAGGAGCAGGGAGGAAAACCTTGCCGCTCCTCTTATGAAACGCCTTAAATTTGACCAACACAAGCTTGATTCTGTCATAAAGGGGATTGAGAGCCTTGCCAGACTTAATGACCCGGTGGGCAGAACTCTTGATGCAACTGAACTTGATAAAGGGCTTGAGCTTTACAGGGTAAGTTGTCCCATAGGAGTGATCGGTGTCATATTTGAGTCCAGACCTGACGCACTCGTACAGATTTCGACGCTGTGCCTTAAAAGTGGTAACAGTGTACTGCTCAAGGGCGGAAGTGAAGCCCGTGAGACAAACAGCGTGCTGGCAGATACTATAACTGAGGCTACAGATAAGGCATGTATACCTGCCGGGTGGCTTGCCCTGCTGGAAACAAGAGAAGATGCAGGCGAAATGTTAAAGCTGGATGACTGTATTGACCTTTTGATACCCCGTGGTTCAAAGGATTTTGTAAAGCATATTATGGATAACTCGTCAATACCGGTGCTCGGCCATGCAGATGGAATATGCCACTTGTTTGTGGATAAATGTGCAGACACAGATATGGCTGTAAAAATTGCGATAGATTCCAAGACACAGTATGCCGCCGTGTGTAATGCACTTGAAACACTGCTTGTGCATGATAAAACTGCCGGAACATTCCTTCCTGAACTCAAAAAGTGTATGGACAGAGAAGGCGTAGAGCTTCGGGGATGCGGAAGAACAATGGAAATAATTGAGGCAAAAAGGGCAACAGATGATGACTGGATGAAGGAGTACCTTGACAGGATTCTTTCGGTAAAGGTAGTAAGGGATATTAATGAGGCGATAGCCCATATAAACAGGTATGGATCAGGGCACACTGATGCAATTGTTACGGAAGATAGAGCAAACGCTGAAAAATTCATGGATTTGGTTGACTCCGGGAATGTGTTCTGGAACTGTTCTACACGCTTCAGTGATGGTTATAGATACGGACTTGGTGCAGAGGTGGGGATCAGTACAAACAAAATTCATGCAAGAGGCCCGGTAGGGCTTGAAGGACTCCTCATATACAAGTACAAGCTCATGGGCAGCGGGCAGACAGTTTCGGAATATGAAAACGGAAAAAAATTTACCCACCGCAGAATAGATGAAAACAGGTTATAGATAAGGGAAAGGGAACACCTGCTATTGACAATAACACTTTGCGTATTTAAAATAAAGGGGTGTAAAAAGTTGGAGAACAGGTGTCAGTTTTCCAGAATGGAGGGATGCTTATGCTGATGCAGGCGCCCAGAGGTACAAGGGACATACTGCCGCCGGAGGTTTACAAATGGCAGTATTTAGAGGATATAATACATGATTTGTGCAGAAACTACGGGTATGAGGAAATAAGGCTTCCTGTGTTTGAACATACAGAGCTTTTTAAGCGGGGTGTAGGGGATACTACCGATATTGTCCAGAAGGAAATGTATACATTTGAGGACAAGGCCGGACGCAGCCTTACGCTCAGACCTGAAGGGACAGCGGGTGTAGTAAGGAGCTACATACAGAATGGCATGGCTTCCTGGACACAGCCGGTAAAGCTTTATTATCTAATTTCCGCATACAGGTATGAGAATGTTCAGAAGGGCAGATACAGGGAATTCAACCAGTTTGGCGTTGAGGCTTTTGGTGCCCCCGGACCTTCTATTGATATTGAAATAATCAGCATGCTGGACAACCTTTTTGAGAACCTTGGCATTGGTAACTTAAGGCTCTGTATCAGCAGCCTCGGATGTATCAGGTGCAGGGAGGCTTACAACAAGGCATTAAGAGGGTATCTGGAGTCCAGGATGGAAAGCATGTGCGCTATATGCAGGAAGAGGTATGAAACCAATCCGATGAGGATTATTGACTGCAAAACGGAAAAATGCACAGAGATAACCGCTTTGGCTCCCGCACCCGCTGACCATATATGCAATGACTGCCGGGAGCATTTTGACGGTGTAAGAGCAGGGCTTGAAAACATTGGAATTGACTATTCTGTTGATAAAACTATAGTAAGAGGGCTTGATTACTATACAAGGACGGTGTTTGAGTTCATTTCCGCTAATGTGGGCACACAGGGAACTGTATGCGGGGGGGGGAGATATGACAATCTTATTGAAAACTGTGGTGGAAAACCTTCCCCGGGAATGGGTTTTGGACTGGGCATTGAAAGACTGCTTATGGAACTGGAAAGCCAGGGAATAAAACTGCCGGGACCTGACAGGACAGACATATACATTGCTACTTTGGGAACTAAAGCTGAAATGTTTGCCCACAAGCTTGTCCATACTCTAAGGAAGCAGGGGGTAAGGGCTGAAAAAGACCACATGAAAAGAAGTATAAGGGCACAGATGAAGCATGCCAACAAAATGAATGCCGGGTATTCAATAGTTATAGGTGATGAGGAACTTGGAAGCAACAAGGCGATACTAAGGAGTATGGAAACGGGCGAGGAGAAGGATGTAAGTATTGATTCCATACCTGAACGCTTTAAAAAACAGCTCAAGCAAAGCAAGCAGTAGAATATGGGAGGATTTGCATAATGGAAGAATCTATTTTTGGAATGAAGAGGACTCACAGATGTTCAGAACCTGAAACGGATGATATAGGTCGTGAAGTGACTGTCATGGGCTGGGCTCATAAGAGAAGAGACCTGGGAGGGGTAATCTTTATTGACCTGAGGGACATAAGCGGATTGATTCAAGTTGTATTCAAGGGGGACGAGGATGAGGGTCTCCTTGAAAAGGCAGAAGGCATAAGGAGCGAATATGTGCTTGCTGTAAGGGGAAAGGTTGTAAAGAGGAGCCCGGATACGGTAAACCCCAAAATAAAAACAGGTGAAATTGAAATAGTTGCGGTGGAATTGAGAATTTTAAGCAAGTCTCAGACCCCGCCTGTATATATTGAAGAGGCCTCAAACGTAAATGAAGCAACAAGGTTAAAATACAGGTATCTTGACCTGAGGAGACCTGATATGCAGGCCAACCTGGTATTAAGGCACAACATAGCGAAGATTGCAAGAGACTATTTTGACAGCAAGGGCTTTCTGGAAATTGAAACACCCATGCTCACAAAGAGCACACCGGAAGGCGCAAGGGATTATCTTGTGCCAAGCAGGATAAACCCCGGCAAGTTCTATGCACTTCCACAATCTCCGCAACTTTTCAAACAGATACTGATGGTTTCCGGGTACGACAGATACTACCAGATAGTCAAATGTTTCAGGGATGAGGATTTCAGGGCAGACAGGCAGGCGGAATTCACACAGATAGACCTTGAGATGTCATTTGTTGATGTGGATGATGTTATTGCAGTAAACGAAGGCTTTTTAAAGAAGGTTTTCAGTGAGATGATGGATATAAAGCTGGATACGCCGTTTCCCCGTATGACTTACAGGGAGGCCATGGACAGGTTTGGTACGGACAGACCGGATACAAGGTTTGGACTTGAGCTTATAAACCTTTCTGATGTTGCAGAGGATTGCGGCTTTAAAGTTTTTGCAAGTGTCGTAAAAGAAGGAGGAAGTGTAAGGGCCATTAATGCAAAGGGATGCGGCAAAAAATTCAGCAGAAGAGAGATAGATGCCCTTGTGGACTATGTAAAGGATTTCGGGGCAAAGGGAATGGCATGGATAAGTGTCGAAGATGATCAACTTAAGTCGCCGATAGTGAAGTTTCTGTCTGAAGAAGAGGTACAGTCCATACTTAAAAAAATGGCCGCAGAGCCCGGAGACCTGATATGCTTCATTGCGGACAGGGACCAGGTTGTATTTGATGCGCTCGGGCACCTGAGGCTTGAACTGGGAAAAAGGCTTGGACTAATGGATGAAAAGAGGTTTGATTTGCTGTGGGTAACTGAGTTTCCCCTGTTTGAATACAGTGAAGAAGAAAAAAGATATGTATCAATGCATCATCCGTTTACTTCACCTATGGATGAAGATATACAGTATCTAAAAAACGATCCCGGAAAGGTCAGGTCCAAGGCATATGATATAATTCTAAACGGCATAGAGCTTGGAGGAGGCAGCATAAGGATCCACAGCTCGGATATCCAGTCGACAATGTTTGAACTGCTTGGATTTTCAAAGGAGCAGGCTGAGAAAAGATTTGGCTTTCTGCTGGAGGCATTCAGATACGGTACACCTCCTCACGGAGGCCTGGCATATGGATTCGACAGGCTGGTTATGATGCTTGCAGGAATGAAAAGCATACGTGATGTAATAGCGTTTCCCAAAGTGCAAAATGCTTCATGTCCTATGACCGGGGCACCTGATTTTGTGGATGAAAAGCAGTTGAGGGAACTGCATATAAGAACAATTGAACAGGAGTGAAGCAATGCAGACAGGCAGTTTTAAAAAGGAAATACTGGACTGGGCGTACCATATACTTGCTGCCATTGTCATAGGGGTACTCATAGTGACTTTTGTAGCGCAAAGAACGGTTGTATACAATTACTCCATGGAGCCGACACTTTACCAGGGTGACAATTTGATTGTAGAGAAAATAGGTCCCAGGTTCGGAAAGATACGTGCAGGGGATATTGTGACAATAAAAGATGCTTCTGAAAGAATGCATAATGAGAATAAGACGCTTATAAAAAGAGTGATTGCTGTTGAAGGAGACAGGGTTGAAATAAAAAGAGGAAAGGTATTCGTAAACGGAAACGAACTTGAGGAAAACTATATTAAGGGAAGCCATACTATGCCGGTATCTTCAACATATATTGATGTCACTGTCCCGGAAGGACATGTATATGTACTGGGAGACAACAGAAGCGCATTTATAATAGACAGCAGGACTTTTGGGCCGGTAAGCTTGAGTAATATAAAGTCAAGGGCAATTATCAGAATATTTCCGTTTAGCAGGTTCGGAAGAATTGAATAATCGGGCTTTCTTTTGCTGACTGCTTGTCATAATGCCAAAAATGCATTAATAAATATATTTATATAATGCATAAAATGGCATGGAGGAGCAAATTGCGAGAAAACATGTGGCCTGGTAAAAAACGTGCTGTCCTGAAAAAATCCACAATCTGTGGAAATTTAGCGGCAGCTTTTCTTATAGTTGTGCTATTTGTCCTTTCTTATGGGGTGGGCACTGTCGGAGGAGACCTGGCTTACAGGGTTGACAACGGCCTTATAACCCGTATTGATGCGGAATATTTCAAGGAGATTCTAAGATTTGAGATACCCCTTATTGATATAGTATACAACAGCGGAAGGATAAGCTTTACAGGACAGGTAAGAACCGCAGTCAGGATGCTTTACGGCATAAAGGCCGAATCTCCTGTGTCGATACTGGGTGCAGGGTCTGCCAGTTTCAAGAGCTATTACAATGGAGAATACAGACAGAAGATGGCACAGGCAGAAAAGGATGATAAAAAGCCTGTAGAAGAACACTCAATAGAAGAGGAAACTTCCCCTGATAAAGATGAGGGTATTGAGGAGGAACAGAATCAATACAGGCAGATTGCAAGCAGCATATTGTTTAAAGAGGATGAAACCAAGGATATGAAAAACAGTGAAACTATAGAAAAGGGAACAATTACTGTACTAAATGAAACGGGTTATGCCATAGACAGAAATATTATTGACTCACTTATGGAGCAACCTAATGAATTTGATTTTGACAGGAAGGGACCGTCTGTTTTAATATACCATACTCATACTACAGAGGCATATATAAGGGACAGGGATGACTTGTACAGGGAGGTTGCAGTACGAAGCAGGGATGAAAAATATAATGTAGTAAGGGTGGGGGAGGAGCTTGCGCAGATTCTGGAAAACAGGTATGGTATAGATGTAATACACAACGGTACAGTGCATGACTATCCCGAATACAATAAGTCATACCTTAATGCTGCCGATACGTTGGAAAAGTACCTGAAGAGCTATCCGTCAATAAAAATAGCAATAGATATACACAGAGATGCTGCACCTGACGGGCAGAAACTAAGGGTTGTTAAAGAAGTTGACGGAAAGAATGCAGCCAGGGTAATGTTTGTGGTTGGTACGGATGCAAGAGGCTTAGAACACCCCGAGTGGAAGAACAACCTTAAGCTTGCTGTAATGATGCAGCAGAGACTCAATGCGATAAGTCCCGGTCTTGCAAAGCATATCTATATATCAAAAAACAGGTACAACCAGCATATGGCAGACGGCTCCCTCCTTATAGAGATAGGAGGAGACGGCAATCTTCTTGAAGAGTGTCTTTACAGCTGCAGATTTCTTGCAGAAGCACTAAGTGAAGTAATTAAAGGTTCATCATAATGAATTCCAGGTCGCTTAAGTCAAAGAGCCTTAAAGAGGAATTTTTACCTGCCATCTCTACCAGGGCCTTACTGAAGCCGTGCCTTGAAAACATATAGTAATGGCGGGTGCCTTTCAGGCCTGTCATTTCCGACCTCTCAAACAGGCTTTTAAACTCATTTTCCGTAACCATGGATTCTTTTGTCCAGGTGCATTCGCAAAAAATTGTGTCCCTGCTGTTGTATGCAACTATGTCAATACTATTGTTTTTATTCCACCAGCCACCGATGTGCTCAAACCGGAAGGGCAGCTGTTCCAGGGCGTTCATTTTTTTCAGCAGGCAGGTGCAGATGTCAGTAAAAAAAGCAGATACATACAAATGCAGGGAGTCCTTAATCTTTCTTTCTGCAGCATCTGTGTTCCCCTCTTCAATGTAACTCATATTTGGATATACATACCTGAACCAGAAAGCCGTATAATTGTCCTTTATCCTGTATATGCCTTTTCTGCTTTTGTGGGGCTGCTTTTCGGTTACCGGATGTCTTCTTGCAAGTATGTTTTTCTCTTCCAGAAGGTTTATATACCTGCTTACGGTGTTTCTGTCAGGAAGGCCTGTATCAGCAAGTATATCGTTTAGCCTGGTATTACCGCAGGCAGCAGATTTGAGTATGGTAAAGTATACCCTCAGGTCGCGAAACTTATGCATCAGTATAAAGCGTACCTCGTTGAACAGAAAACTGTCTGGTGACAGTATGTTTTTGCGGATATTATTAAATACTCCGGGTTCCGGGTCAAATGACCTCAGGTATGCTGGCTTACCTCCCAGAATGGCGAAGGTCCGGACAATCTGCTCAAAGGAATACCTTGGAAAAAAATCTTTAATGGAGGGGAAGGCAACGGGTTCAAGTAAAATCTGTGATGTACGAATTCCCTGCAGTGGGCTGGTCTGATCCCCGATAAGTTCCTCAACACTGTTTACGTCTGAGCTGCAGAGTATAAGAAAAATCCTTGTATTTTTTAAAACCCTGTCCCAGATTTTCAGTAATGCCGGTAGAAAAGCACTGCTGCCCGACAAAACGTTTGTAAACTCATCAATAACAACAACAAGCCTTCTCTTAGCCCTGTCTCCCAGGAAACCCAGCAGTGACTCCCAGCTGTCAAAAGTAACTCCCGACAGACCGGCAGGTTTAAGGCTTTCAATTACAGCTTCCGAAAACACCTTGAGCATTTCTTTTTCTGTGTAGTAATCCGCCATTAAGTATACATTTTTTTTGTTCCTGATAAAATAGCGAACCAGTTCAGTCTTTCCGATTCTCTTTTCACCATAAAGCACCAGAAGTTCGGCATTTGAACCGGAATATCTTTTATCTAGCATTTTAAGCTCTTTATCTCTGCCGGCAAACATATTGACCACCGCCTTGGTTATAAAAAAGTAATTAGACAAAAAAATATTATACTATTATTTTATCTCCATATTGCCGTTCTGTCAAATCCTAACTTCATCTGCACACGCTGTAGTTTACAACTACCAGACCGCCAAGCAGAATAAGAAGGCACAGGGCGGTGGCGAGTGCCTTCAGGAATCTTACCTTCCTCCTCCTTCTGAACTTTTTAAGCCTGGAAATTGAAATCTTTCTCCCCCCCCTGTCTATATTGTAGGTTATGATGCCTGTTATAATTCGTGATATTAGTAAAAAATATATTTGTAAAATATAATTTTTACTAATATCTTTGAAGCAATGCATGCCTAAATATAAGCAGGCCGTATCGAAAAATGTCGAAAAAAGCAACATACACCTGTAAATAAAAAATTTACAAAAAAGAGGTTGACGCCATGGATAAATTTGTGATAAGATATGGAAAATTTCAT
>CAYYGK010000059.1:0-13591 GCA_964471145.1 uncultured Eubacteriales bacterium
TAAACCAGTTTGGTGGTTATACGGGCATGACACCTGTGCGTTTCAGGGATTATGTTTACAGCATTGCCCGCACAACCGGATTTGACAGGAATAATATTATTTTCGGAGGGGATCATCTTGGCCCGGGCCCCTGGGCCGATACCGGGCAGCAGGCCATGAAGTTTGCCGGGCAGCTTATCAGGGACTGTGTTCTTGCAGGATATGTCAAGATACATATAGATACCAGCATGAAACTGTCGGGAGACGGCACCTGTAAGGTGCCCAACCCGGGTGCAGTTGCTGAAAGGGGAGCGCAGCTGTGTGAAATTGCAGAAAAAGCATACGATGATCTATTGGTTGAAAACCCGGGTGCAGAACAGCCGGTATATGTATTGGGAAGTGAAGTTCCGGTGCCCGGGGGCAGCAGTAATGAAGAAGAAAGTGTGGAGGTAACAAAGGCAACGGATTTCAGGGAGACCTACAGGGTGTACAGGGAAGCTTTTAAAGCCAGGAATCTTGAAAGTGCATGGGAAAGAGTCATTGCTTTTGTAGTACAGCCCGGTGTTGAATTCGGCGATGAATCGGTGCACGAATACAACAGGGGAAAAGCACGCAAGCTTTGCCTGGAATTAGAAAATGTTCATACAGTATTTGAGGGCCATTCCACAGACTATCAGACCAGACAAAAACTAAAGCAGATGGCACAAGACGGCATAGTTATTCTCAAGGTGGGGCCGGCGCTTACCTTTGCAATGAGGGAAGCATTAATGGTGCTGGAACTTATTGAGAGGGAGCTTCATGAAGCATCTATGATAAACACACTTTCAGATTTTTCAACTGTGCTTACGGATGTTATGCAAAAAAACCCCCGGTACTGGCAGAAATATTATCACGGGAGCGCACAGAGGCAGAAACTCTCTATGAAATACAGTTATTCGGACAGGGCAAGGTATTATATGAACAGCATCAAGGTTAAGAGTGCTTTGAGTACATTAATTGACAATCTCAAAAATATAAATATTCCATTGACTCTTGTAAGCCAGTATATGCCTGTACAGTATAGAAATATCCGCACAAAAACCTTGCAAAATGACCCCCAAGCCATGATACTGGACAGGATAAAGGAAGTACTGGATGATTACTATTATGCGGCAGGAGTTACCGACAGGGAGAATTAAGGAGTGAAAGCGTGTATGGCCAAAAAATTTGATGTTATGGTATTTGGCGACCTGTGTGCCGATTTCATCTTAAGCTCAAAGGACATTACGCCTGAATTCGGCCAAAAGGAAAAACTTGTTAATAACTACTCGCTGGAAATGGGGGGGTCATGCTCCATATTTTCATGTCAGACAGCAAAGCTGGGACTTAAGACTGCTGTTGTGGGAAAGCTGGGCAGGGATGCTTTCGGGGAGGTAGTTATCAACACATTGAAAAGTGCAGGAGTGCATACCGGTTATATAAAGATTGACAGTGAAGAAAAAACAGGCGTTTCAACCATTTTGAACACAGGCAGTGACAGGGCTATCCTGACATATACAGGAACGATAGATGCTGCAGGTGCAGAGGACATACCATGGGATCTTTTTAAGGATATTCGCCATTTCCATCTGGGCAGCTTTTTCCTTATGAAAAAACTGCAGCCCTTTTATACAGATATAATAAAGGAATTAAAAAAGCACAACGTATCCATAAGCGTTGACATCAACTGGGACCCTGAAGAAAGGTGGGCAGACGGCATACATGATATACTGCCGGAAGCAGACATATTTTTTTGCAACGAAAATGAAGCAAAAGCTGTTGCAGCAAAGAACACCCTTAGGGAAGCTGTTGATGTGCTTTCATCCCGGATACCTGTGGTTGTAATAAAAAAGGGAAAAGAAGGCGCAGAAGCATATTATGACGGCAAACACTGTTTTGAGCCGTCCATACCTGGTGAAAAAGCAGATGCCGTAGGTGCTGGGGATTCCTTTGACGGGGGTTTTGTTTTTGGTTATCTTAACGGGCCGGGCATCGAGACAGCCTTGAAGATCGGCTGTCTTTGCGGAAGCTACAATACCAGAAAAGCAGGAGGAACCAAAGGACAGCCCGGCATAGAAATACTTAAGGAATACAATCTGTTATGCTGAGGTATCACTTATGGGGTATGGTAAATTCAGCTTTTCTTACCTGCTCAAGGTGCATCTTACTACTGTTGCCATGCCGGTCTATGATAAGGGTTGCAAGGAGTGCTTGATGTTTGTAATGTTAAAAGGAAATCGGTAATCAGGCAACGGGAATAGCCATCTTGAAAATCCAAATTGACACGGTTGCCCATGTGTGCTAGAATGTATCGGTAGCCGCCCGGTCAGGGCTTTTAAATGCTGCGAAGCTGCCCTGTAATCGGCGAGACTGGGTTGAGGAGGAGTCATCAATGTATGCTGTTATTGAAAACGGCGGCAAACAGTACAAGGTGCAGGAAGGGGATGTAGTCTTCCTGGACAGGATTGATATTGAAGAAGGCAGGGAGCATGTTTTTAACAAGGTTATAGCTGTTTCCGACGAGGGCAAAATGAGTTTTGGAACCCCGTATATCGAAGGGGCAAAGGTAAATGCCAAGGTTCTTGCGCACGGCAGGGACAGGAAGATAATTGTTTTTAAATACAAGCCCAAGAAGGGCTACAGGAAAAAGCAGGGACACAGGCAGCCGTATACCAGGGTTCAGATACAGAAAATTGAGGCCTGAACATGGTGAAGGTGGATATCTTCAGGGACGCAGACGGCAGCACAGTGAAATATATTGTAAGCGGTCATGCGTTGCTTAATCCATCAGGAGAAGGCGGAGATATCCTGTGTGCAGCAGTCTCGGCTGTTGCCCAGTCTGCAATAATCGGGCTGACAGAGGTTGCAGGTGTCAAGCCGGGCCTGGAAATCCGGGAAGGATACCTTGAATGCATTATACCGGAGGCTATAGACGAACTTTTGAAGGAGAAGGCCTCGGTAATACTTGAAACCATGGTTTTATCAATGAAGGATTTGGAGCAGCAATACGGGAAACATATAGTTGTCAATGAAACGGAGGTGTAGGGCATGTTCAGAATGAATATTCAGCTTTTTGCCCATAAGAAGGGGGTAGGAAGTTCAAGGAACGGCCGTGACAGTGAGTCTAAAAGGCTTGGTGTCAAAAGAGGGGACGGTCAGTACGTGCTTGCCGGCAATATACTTGTAAGGCAGAGGGGCACAAAAATTCACCCCGGAGATAATGTGGGAAGGGGAAAGGACGATACGCTCTTTGCACTGGTTGACGGGAATGTAAGGTTTGAGAGAAAGGGAAAAGGCAAAAAAAAGGTAAGCATAGTATCGGCGTAAGACTTCTTATAAACCAAAACACAAAACATATCCCGGGGTCAGCCCGGGATTTTGTTGTTGAAAGGAAAAAGAATAATGTTTATAGACGAGGCTAAAATACATATTAAAGCTGGAGATGGAGGTAATGGTGCGGTTTCGTTCCGCAGAGAGAAGTATGTACCTGCCGGCGGACCGGACGGGGGGGACGGTGGAACAGGCGGTAATGTTGTATTCAAGGTAGACAGCGGTTTAAGGACCCTTTCTGCATTTCGGTACAAGAAGCACTTTCGTGCGGAGCCAGGCATGGACGGTTCCGGTTCAAAAAAAACCGGCAGGGATGGCAAAGACTTTGTGGTTTTAGTACCGCCTGGAACAATTGTGAAATCTGCAAGTAATGGCAGAATAATAGCAGACCTGGCTGATGATGGTGAGAAAAAGGTAATAGCAAAAGGTGGAAGGGGAGGAAAGGGCAACAGCAGATTTGCTACGTCTGTACGGCAGGCTCCGAATTTTGCAAAGGCGGGAGAGCCGGGGGAGGATATCTGGGTTGTGGCAGAGCTTAAGCTCATAGCCGATGTAGGCCTTATAGGTATGCCGAATGTTGGCAAATCAACAATGCTGTCGGTTCTGTCCGACGCAAAACCTAAAATAGCTAACTACCACTTTACAACTCTTGAACCCTGCCTGGGGGTTGTAAGGGTGGGAGAGGAAACCGATTTCGTATTGGCGGATATACCGGGGCTTATAGAGGGGGCGCACAGGGGAACGGGACTTGGGTATTCTTTTCTGAGGCATATAGAAAGGACAAGGATGCTTGTTCATGTAGTAGATATATCAATGAGCGAGGGCAGAAACCCTGTTGAGGACTTTGAAAAGATAAACAAAGAGGTTGAGAAATACAGCTTAAGGCTGGCACAGAAACCCCAGATTGTTGCTGCCAACAAGACAGATGCTGCAGGACCCGATATAGAGGCAGGTAAATTTATTGAAAAAATCAGAGAGAAGGGATACAGGGTGTGTCCTGTATCCGCAGTTACACAAAGCGGAATGGACGAACTTGTCTTCGAAATTGCTCAGATGCTTGACGGGCTGCCAATGACAAAACCCTACAGCGGTAAAGATACAGAGGTTGTTTATGAGGCGAAACAAAAAGCAAGGGTAGACATATACCGTAAGCAGGATGCGTATGTTATAGAGGGGACGCTGATTGATGGACTGATGAGGTCTATAAACCCTGACATTCATGATTCATTAAGATACCTGCAGCGTGTTCTAAAGAACAACGGTGTTATTGAAAAGCTGGAAAGCATGGGTATTCAGGATGGGGATACCGTAAGGGTCAAGGACATGGAATTTGAATATTTCAGTTAAATATAACAGTGTATTAATAGCAGCTTAACGCCGGGTCTTTACAATAAAAGTATAAAACACTGCTGGGAAGGAAGGTGAAAGTCATGGTAACGGAAATGGAAAACCGGAGTGTATGCAAATCGGTTGAAAAGGCCTACATGAATTATATGGTATGCAAGATGCATTACAGGAATGTTATGGATGACCCGGTAAAGAGAGAGAAAGCAGG
Organism: uncultured Eubacteriales bacterium; assembly: GCA_964471145.1. GTDB lineage: Bacteria > Bacillota > Clostridia > Acetivibrionales > STF1-152 > CAYYGK01. The sequence goes on from CAYYGK010000059.1 coordinate 4,883, forward strand.
CAAAAGATTCGAAAATGCCAGTATGGAACTGGTAAAGGCGCTCCGGAAAGCCCGTATGGGAGTATCAGAGGTTAAGGATATACTTACACTTCATTTCTAATCCTTATTCCTCTGTTTGATGAGTGAGTCTATTATTTCTGCATATATGTATTTTGAATGTCTCTTCCAGTTGCTGCAGATTTCACGGGCATCTTTTCTTGAACCAACTGATATATTCATTTCAATCAATGAAAAACTGTCTTCATGTATACCTAAAGAAACATAATACTTATGCTCGTTTTCCGGTATGTAATCGGCAGTAACAAGAATTTCCCGCCTTATGCTCTGTTTCCTGGACACAAGGAATTGTTCCATACGCTTTCTTGTACCCGCAGGTATTTTACTGCCCAGTGTCCTTAAAGTTTCTCTACCCCTGTGGGTGACCGAGTACAGGTTTCTGCCGTTTTCAGTACATTTCTCAAGGAGCTTAAGACCGGCAAGGTCACTGAGAAACTGCTGAAGATAAAAATAGTTCATCAGGCTGTTTTCCAGTATGATTCTGGTAAGCTGGAGGTCACTTAACTGCATGTCAAGGGTGTCAAGAATATACAATAGTATAAGCTTGTTTTCAACAATCTCCCTGTTGCTGCCAAGCAGGTTCATTGCAACCCCCCGCTATGCAACAGGTGTCCCGCAGCTGGTACAGAATCTGGAATCAGTCTTGATTTCCCTGCCGCACTTGACACAGAATTTCTTTTGAACCTTTTCTTCAGTTGCTTTTTCCTCCTTTACCGGCGTGCCGCAACTCTGACAGAACCTGGCACCCTCTGACAGCGGCTTGCCGCAGTTTATGCATTTAAATTCTTCAGTATCGGTATCCGGGGTGTCCTGCTTGATTTTACGTTCAGATGGCAGTACATCTTTCATCGGGTCCGATTCGGACAGGAAGTGTGAAACATAGTCCAGCAGTTCTCCGGAGGAAACCATGTTAAAACTTATACCGTCATCAGATTCGTCCAAAAAAAGCAAGTCATTGACTCCTGACTGAAGACAGGTGAATCCTGCCACTGTAACATTGCTCTCGCTGTCTTCTTTTCCTATGCTTAAGGATATAATATTATCAATTATAAGGATTCTGTTGGCAACATGTTCAAGCGCACCTGCTATGGAGTACCTGCTGGAAGACTCCTCCGCATAACCTTGGGCTTCAAGAGCCTTAAGGGATTTTTCTACGTTTTCTTCCGAAACTTCCAGATCATCACCCGACAGGCTTTTTATAATGAATGCAATCCACTGCGGATATTCGGTTGTGTTTTTTAACATATCCAGAACATCCCCGGATGTATATGAACCTTTTTCAAAGTCGCTTTCCCCGGAGAACGATTTGAGAAGGCCCTTTCTATAATTATCAATTAATGCAGCCATGACAAGAGCGGTGATATGGTCTGTAACATAGTTGAAGCTGCAGTTGACCAGCAGGTTGTCGCCTGTAAACTGCTTTACCGCTTCAAACATCCCGGTGATATCTGCAGGTGATTCAATTTGAAGGCCCTCATTTGTGGTTGTAAGCGACACAGTATCCTCACCGTCATGTGAAAAGCATAACAGGAATTCGAATATATCAGGACCGTTGGTAAAACGTATCCTGGTGTATGTTCTGCATTCCGCAAGAAGGTCTACAGCCTCGGTGTATTCACCCGATATGCCCCCATGGGCGGCTATGACACCCTTTTCCTTAAGGGATTTGACTGATTTTTCGCTGTTAACACTGTCGGTTGACAGATTAAGAGGTGAAACACTAGTCTTTTTAATACCTGGAATTGAGCCAATAGTTGCAAGCTCATCAGAATTTAATAAGATATCTATAGCTTTATTCATTTACGGGCACTCCCCTTTCCCGGTCCGAATCCGGCTTTTTTCTTCGCATAGTCGTAGATATTGTTTTCTACTGATTTTACAAAATTCTCAGTCTCTCCCCGTACGGTGTTGGTTGTAGCCTTTGTGAACTTATCGCGCACCAGGTTTTTCATATTGTCTGACAGCTGGCTTTTGCCCCTTGCCACCTTGACAAGCGTTGAAATTTTCTGTTTACCGTAGTTTGTGTTCATATCATGCTTTTTAAGACCGGGAACCTTGTCGCACAGATCCCCCGCCACCTTGTCCACCACTGCGTCTTTTGTGCCCTCCACAAAACCTTTACCGAAGTTTTTAAGGCTTAGGCCGTTCTTGTATGTTTCCTTGACTACTCCTTTGCCCACCTGGTATATGGCTTTGATTTTACCGTTTAAGTTACCCTCTACAGCATCTGATATGCCTTTTGTAGTTCCTTCCATGATATTCTTTGTGTAGTTTCCTCCCTCTGCCATACTCTTGCCCAGCCCTTCACCTGCATTTGTCGCAACTGTGTAAACATTCTTTATGCCTTTACCTACAGGACCGGTTACGTTGGAAAGGAGGTCAACCGAAACATCGCAGCCCTTCTTCACATATTCGGTAACGGTGGTTATCCTGTCCCACCAGCTGGCTTTTCTATTAAGCCTCTCCATCTCCTCAATATTCTTTTTCTGCTGTTCTCTAAGTTCCTGGATCCTCTTCCTTCGGGCTTCCTCTTTTCTGATTTTTTCAAGACGCTCTTTTTCAAGTCTTTCCTTTTCACGCTTTTCCCGTTCTCTTTTTTCTCTTTCTCTCTTCTCATGTTCTTTCCTTTCCTTTTCCTTCCTCTCCTGTTCCGCCTTTTCTTCCTGTTTTCTCTTTTGTTCAGCCTCATCCTTGCCTTCATCTGGGTTTTCCCTATCATCTGCCGGGTTTTCTTCCGCCTTATCCTGGGTGGTAACCGGTTCGCCGTCTCCTACAGCATCATTTAAAACATCCGGTACTGTTGTAGCAACAGCCGTTGCGGCTCCGCTGCCTACAGCGGGGCCAAGACCCTGTGTGACTGCCTTGGTTGAACCTTCAGAGCCTACCCATCCTGCAAGGTTTCCTCCCGGTGCTTCAGCAAGTCCTCCGTCATCTGCAAAAACTCTTAACGAAACGTAAAAAAGGGTGGCCCCGAGCACTGTAAAGAACATGCCGGCTGCAGCAGACGGTGTTTTGCGGGTTGCATTGAAGATCGCCAGGGCTGCAAAAACTATAAGGGCAATCCACAGCAGTATACCGACCTGATAGAGCAGGCCGGATACGACAAAACCAATTATCGAGCCATAGAAGAACGCAAGTATGCCGCCCGCATCAACCTTTTTCTTTATTTTGAGAACTCTGCGCAGGTCGGACAGGGTGAGTTTAACTACAAGAAATATGAGCCCTCTGCCTTTCTCGCTCAGTGAAAACAGCAGGCTGACAGCCAGCAGGAACATGACTACAGTGCTTTTAATGTACAAGCTGAATACTATTCCTGCAGCAGCTCCCAAAAGGAATATGGTCAGAGACCTGGCCCCTGTGCTTTTTATGTTTGAAATTATAAACCTGAAGAAGTCTGCAATGGTATCTTTTAAGGAACCAAAAACATTACCCGCTCCTTCGCTCTGAATGCGTGAAACCAGTCCGAACAGGAGGCCTGAAACGATCATCCAGAACAGTGTACCCGAAAGCATTCTTCCCCTCAGTGCCAGAATATTGTCAAGCGTCTTGTTTGTTCCTGGAGCAAAACCGCCGTTAGGCCCTATAAGCAGATAGGTGTGCACAATCCACACTATCAGTGTAACGGCAATAAGCAGTATGAATTTGCGTTTAAAACTTCCCATAAGGCTCCTGGGCAGGTTTTTAACAAATAGTTTTATCAGCTGCAAGAGGTTCTCAGGACCAGTATTGGCACCCGAACGGCTCTTTTGCCAGCTCGAACCGTCCCAGGTCAGTACTTCTCCTTCATATGAAATTTTCTGCCACCTGCCCTTTGAGTCCTTGAAGGTCAGTTTGTCCACTTCCGATTTGAACTGACGCTCGTCCATCTTGCCGCTGTATAACTTCTTTTTCAATTTGCCGTAGTTCTTAAGTGCGCTTTGGACGTTCATACTACTCCCCCTTTAGCCCGGACTGGACAAGCTTGTTCCATGCCGGTCCGCTTATTACCGTTATTCCATCCCTTGTACCTATCCACAGACTGTTGTCCGTATCCTTTATCATGATTTTTATCTCATCATGGCACAGGCCGTCATCGCTGGTGATAATGAAACTGCCTCCGTTGATAAAGCACGCCAGTCCATCGTATTCAGAACCGATAAGCAGCATTTTATCATCATACTCAAACAGCGACCGTACCTTTTCACCGGCAAGCCCGTCATCTTTACAAAGTGTAGACTTTATAACCCAACTGCCGCCTTCCTTTTGGAAAACTGCCGCCCCCCCGCTTTCGGCAAGACCGGTACCTGCCCGGATTCTTCCCATGCTGTCCTGCATGATAACGGTTATGTTTGCATGGGGGAGCTCATCGCCGGTAAAATACTGATGAAAGTCTCCGTTTACATAAGTTATGCCACCGCGGGGGGCTGCATATGAGCCAAACCACATTCCACCATCATTATCCTCAAAGATCTCGGCCGTCATCCCGTGAAGCAGTATATCATTTTGCGGAAACTGCCTCAAAGCTCCATCCTCCATATAGACCGCACCTGAAGATGTTCCTGCCCACAGCCTGCCACGCTTGTCTATCAGAAGGTCATACACAATATCTCCGGGCAGTCCGTTGTGTGATGTATATGTCTTAAAATTCATGCCGTCATATGCTGTAAGCCCGGACTTATGTGCAATCCAAAGGATTCCCTTGCCGTCAATAACAAGATCCCTTACATACTCCAGTGCAGGTTTCGTATCAAGAGTCTTCAATATTTTCCCGCTGCTGCGGTCTACAGCAGATACACCGTCTCTGCCGCCCGCCCAGATTATTTCATCCTGCTCTACCAGTGCGGACACCTCGTGCGGAGGCCTTATAACCTTCCATCCGTCGGGAAGTACTGTCGCAGAGTCCCGTGTTTCTGTTATCAGAAGGTATACGCTGGTGAGCAGAAAAACAGGCAGTAAAAAATACCGGAAAACCCTTTTTACTTTTTTCATCAGTATATTATGGTACTGTTGTTGTAAAACTGCTGAAAAAGTGCTGTTAATGCAGCGCTGGAAAATATGGCCAGCACTATTCCTATTACCATCATTATAAGCATAGCCCTGCACATGTTCTTCCGTTCTTGCCGCAGTTATTACAGAACATAAGTATTCCCCTTTCAACAAAATAACATGATATAAATGCATAGCCTTATTATATTCCAGCACATATCCTGATGCAACCCCTGCTGGTGGTTTAATTAATATCAAAAAAAAAAATAAAAAAGCCAAAACATTATTGGCTTACAAAGTTAAACTCAAGCAAATCTCCCTTGTCTGCAAGCACAACAAATCCAAATCTCTCAAACTGCGCAACTTGTCCTTCTTGCATATCAAGACAGCTTTTTTCTGCCCAGCCATCAACAACTTCCAGCGAATTCTCATTGAACTTCCCATCAACCAACAAATCATGCGCAATATTTACCTTAGCATGCACTTTGGAAGTGTCCGAAACCCACTGCATCTTCTTCTCAACATTTCCTTGCTCACTTACAAATTCTGCTTCTATCACATTCATTGTGCCCTGTTCGCCATTTGGCATCACGCCACTCTCCTCACTTTTAGCAACGCACTTAACATTACACCAGTCTTTTAGCCTAAACACTTCTCCCTCATTAATGCCCTGCGCGTCTTTTGATGCAATATAGCAAACACTTGAAGTTTCAACCTCTCTTTTCCCCAAACTCTCATTTTGTGGATGATTTTTCAGCTCCAACTTCTTTGCAACAACCCCACTTAGCTTCACTTTCGCAGGCTTAGCAACAAAAAATCTTCTAACTGCCTCACCATCAACAATCTTTCTATTCTCACTCAAAAGTTTGTCCCATCCCGGCTCACTCTCAACTTTTGAGAGTCCAAATGACAAAACAAATTTCTTTATCGCCTCTTGTTTTATCCCTCTCTTTCTCAAAGCGCGCAAAGTAGGCAATCTAATGTCATCATACCCAGAAACCTTTCCTTCCTCAATTAAAGGAGTAATAAGCCTCTTTGAAACCGGCGCATTCTTTATGGCAAGTCTAGAAAACGAAATAAGTTTTGGTTTTTTCATCTCCAGCTCATCCAAAATGGCATAATACAATTCATCACGCAATTCATACTCCTTGCTTCTCATCGCATGCGTTACCCCTTCCACAGAATCCAAAATAGGCGCGGCAAAATCATATGCTGGCCAACAAGAATATTTCTCCCCACATCTAAAATGCTCCTTTTTTACAATTCTAAACAAAGTAGGGTCTCGCATCGCAGTATTTTGCGCCTTCATATCCCCCGCAAACCTCAATACCGCTTTTCCTTCCTCAAAATCTCCCTCTTTCATCTTCCTAAAGTCTGCCAAATTCTCCTCAGCCATTTTAGCCCTGCAAACACACTGCTCACCAACCTCTCTTTTCTTCTTCACAACTTCTGGCTTGCAAGTGCAAACATATGCTTTGTGCTTAATTATCATCTCATCCGCGTGCTTATACAACCGCTCAATATAATCTGAAGTATGAGTAATTTCTCCACTCCACTTCACTCCAAGCCATTTCAAATCCTCAACTATAGCATCTTCAAATTCCTGCTTTGCCTTTGCCGGATTAGTATCATCCATTCTCAATCTCATCTTGCCCGAGTAATTGCACGCCCCCTCATAATTCAAAAACGCGGCTTTTGCATGCCCACTATGCAAATATCCTCCCGGTTCTGGAGGAAATCTAGTAACTACTCCTCCCTGCACTGCATCCGCCAACTCAATTTTCTTCTCCTCATCCTTTTTCTTCTGCTCAAAACTAAACTCACTAAGCCCCTGCTCAAGTTCATCTACGCTCAATTCATTAACTCTCTGGCACTCCTTCACAATCACTCCCATCAAAGATTTCACATCATCCTTGCACTCTGGGCACTCAACAAGCACTTTTCCAACAACTTTTCCTGCAGCTGCTTTACCATAATCTTTAGCATTCTTCAAAGCCCATTTTCTAACAATCTTCAATTTTTCCTCATCAACTTCCATAAAAACCACGAATCCTTTTTCATAAAAATAAAATCTCTCCTACTCATAAATAGTAGTCCCTTCAAATGTATGCTTCTCATACTCGTCTCTTATCTGCTTGTCCTTCATAGCATTAACTTGTGTGCAAATTTCTCTTACATTCTCCATCAATTCCTTCTTGTGAGGCGCATACTGCGGAAACTCTTTTAGTATATGTGGCATAACTTTTGCAGGTATAGCAATTTTGTGCTTCTTAGCGCAATCCAGCGCCCATTTTCTAATACTAACTTCAACCGCCTCTTCAACTTCCATAAAATCACAAACAAAATCTTCTCATAACTCAATTCACTTTACAACCCAACCAATCTCACTCACATATAATGATTAGGCTCATCCTTCTTCTCACTTTTGCCAATTTCTCTTTGCGCATATAAACAAGGATCAATTCCACGCAACCTCATCACATCCGCGCTTCCACCAGTTACCAAAACTGGAGCCTGTCTCAACTCCTCCAAATTTTTAGCTCCACACAAAAACATAGAAGTTTTTACCTGCGCAATCCAATTATCAATCTCCATGCCCAACTCCTCAGTTTTCAAAAAAGGCGCAGCAGCCCCTGCCAACTCAGCGCCAAGTGAAATCGCCTTAGCAACATCAACACCTGATTTCACTCCACCTGAGCAAATGCATTTTCCAATACGCGCGCACTCACACAATGCAGGAACAGTTGGATACCCCCACTCTTCAAATCCTCCCAATTTTCCTCCTCTCTCATACTCCACTTTACTCCAGCTAGTGCCTCCTTTTCCAGACACCTCAACAAATTCTACCCCTGCAGAAAACAAATCTTTTGCAACACTTGCATTAATTCCAGCGCCTGTCTCCTTAGCAATAACTGGCACATCAACCTCATTACACAATTTTCTAATCTGCGAATAAACTCCGCTAAATTCCGTCTGTCCCTCAGGCTGAATTGCCTCTTGCAACGCATTCAAATGAACTGCCAGCGCATCCGCATCAACTGCTAATACCATCTCCTCAATTTGCTCTGCAGAATATTCCTTTAGCTGCACTGCTCCAATATTTGCAATAATAACAGCATCCGCGCCCGCCTCATCTCTCACCTGATAAAACTTAGCTTTCTCCTTGCTCTCAAGCATGGGGCGCCCCGAACCTAAACCTAAAGCAACTTTTTTCTCACCTGCAAAGCTAGCCAACTTTTTATTTACTTCAAGCCCCCGCTGTGTTCCACCCGTCATTGCAGAAATCATAAACGGCGCATTCAATTTCTTTTTCAAAAACGAAGTTTCACAATTAACTTCACCCAAATTAATCTCAGGCATCGCATTATGCACCAAATGCACATCATCAAAACCCGCCGGGTGCGCATATTGCACATTATCATTTTTGCAAATATCTAAATGAGCATCTTTTCTCCCATCAATTCCTTCCATAACTAGAACTTTCATTCTTAATTTTAAAAGACTAATCACACAAAAATAAAACTCGCATATGCCACAACTTTATCCTCACTACCACCACTCTCAAGCCCCGAATTGCTATATTTGAGTAGTTTCCCCCTACCAACACCGCACAATTTCGCATATTCCATAGCCACAACTATTGGCACATGCCCACAAATACTCAAATTTTTCTCCACAACTTCCCTC
>CAYYGK010000060.1:0-13407 GCA_964471145.1 uncultured Eubacteriales bacterium
AAGGCCGGACGTAAAGGTAATAAGGCGCAGTCAGGAGATATTGGCAATGCAATGCAGGTTTTCCTTTCAATAGTGTGTGCGGCTGTACCGGGGCTGGGGCAGATTGCGCGTGCCATAGCCGGACTGGTTTATATGGATTCTGAAAATAAAGACAGGAGGTCTTTCGGCAAAGCGCTTCTTACTGCTTCAATTGTAATGTTTGTAATAACGGGTATCGCTGCATATCTTATAGTACTTGCAGTTATGACGGTTCCCCTGTAAAAAACGGAGAGTTTATGAAGTGTTCAAAAGCAATTGTGAGAAAGAAAATGCTTAACCAGAGAAATCAAATGAGCATACATGATAGATTGAAAAAAAGCAAAAGGGTTTTCAGCCGGGTTATTGAACTTGAGGAGTTTAGGGAATGCGGGCTGCTGATGGCTTATGTAGACTTTGGAAGCGAGGTAATGACCCGGGAGTTTATAGGGATGTGCCTGGATTCGGGCAGGAGGGTAGCACTTCCGGTTATAGTCTGTAAAGGTACAGAAGGACATATGATTGCATGTGAGGTAAAAGACATTGATTCGCAACTTAAAACAGGAGCATACGGCATACCTGAACCCTGTATTGAAAAGGCAGGAATTTTGGATGCTGCAGATTTAGAGATGATCGTTGTCCCCGGAATAGCATTCGGGAAAAACATGCACAGAATAGGATATGGGAAGGGTTATTATGACCGTTTTTTGCGCACCCTGTCAGCTGGAAGATGTTTAGCAGCAGGAGTGGGATTTGACATTCAGCTTATGGATAATATACCGTTTGAGACTTATGATGTGCCGCTTGATGTAATTGTAACAGAAAATGAGACTGTAAGGGGTTGAATTGAAATACAAGGGAGGTCGAAATGGATAAAAGGCCTAAGATAACTGAAGTCAATATATTATTCTTCATATTCGAAACGATATTTCTTGTATTCCAGGTATTGCTTGTTGTCCTGGCGATGGTTGCATCGTTAAGGTACGGCGGGGAGTACTATGAGAGTTTCTTTAAAGACAATATCTACGCCATAACCCTGGTAAGCGAGCTGGTCATAATACTGGTGCCGGTACTGATATTTATTCGTATCAGGAAACTGAACTTCAAAACTGTAATGCGTTTTAATAAACCGGGGATTGCACCAATGCTTCTTTTAATACCTGCATCTTTCGGAGCATATCTTGTTGCAATGATGCTCAACGGTGTTGCAATGTATTTCATACAGTTTCTGGGAGATATACCCAGAAACCCTATCCCGGTACCAGGCAGCCTGGGCGAACTTGCTATAGGCATACTTGTAATAGCTGTTACTCCTGCTTTTTGTGAGGAACTAATGCACAGAGGACTGATGCTGAGTGCCTATGAAAGGCGCGGCACTATCAAGGCTGTTGTGATAACATCACTTTTTTTCGGCATATTCCACTTCGATATATCCAACCTGCTGGGACCTGTATTTCTCGGACTGCTCATAGGATACTACGTGATAAGAACAAATTCCATATGGGCGGGAATATTTGCACATTTTTTAAATAATACCCTTGCCGAACTACATCAGTACTTCTTCAATGACCCTCAGTTATCCGCTGAAAATGTTGTAATGATGAAGGAAGATCTTTTTGGACTTATTATTACAGGTTTTATTGGGATTGTGCTCCTGTCAGGTATTCTAGCGGGATTTCATGCTGTTACATCAGGCCGGTACAGCTACACAAGGCCAATATCAAGCATAGGCCAGGATATCCGCTCGGTTATCACACACTGGCCTGTCATTGTTGTACTGGTCCTCTATGTTTTGATGGCTGGGTTTTATCTGTTAAGTATAAGTTCCGCATGACGGTTTGCCACTATTAATATGACAAGTTGGTGCTCTAATATAATTATATGTAGCACCAATTAGAGGTGGCTGTACTGTTATGAAAACGAACCTGGATTTTGTTTATTCTCCTAAGCTTTTGTTTACCCCGCGCCTTAAACAGATGATAAAAATACTGGAAATGAGTCCGCAGGAGCTTTTTGATTATGCTGCAGAACAGATAGAGCAAAACCCTGTGCTTGAATATGGCACCCGTGGAAACAGGTATTTTGACAGCGGTTGCTTTTCTGTTTCCGGGCAGTATTATACGCCGGCGGGGGTTACCCTGAAGGAGTATCTTATTTTTCAGCTTCACATATCAGAAAGCGACAGAGTTACCAATTCTATAGGGGAATACCTTATTGATAGTGTTGATGAAAACGGGTATGTCACAGTAACAACATCCGATGTTTCAGAATACTTTAACGTACCAAAAAAAAAGGTGTTGTCCGCATTAAGAGTGCTTCAGGCGTTCGACCCGCCTGGTGTATGTGCAAGAAATCTTCAGGAATGCCTTGTTATACAGCTTCGGCAGATGAATAGCATTGACTCTTCTACAATCCGGATAATTGAAAGCCACCTTGATGATATTGCCAGAAACACACCTGAAAAAGCAGCGGCACAGGAAGACATAAGCATACAAAGGGCAAGGGATATATTTAACCTGATAAGGAAACTGGATCCTACGCCCGGAAGGAGATTCTATGATAATGGGAAACTGAATTATATGGTTCCTGACCTTATTGTCAAAAAAGCAGGCCAAGAGACCAGGTGTGCTGTGAACAGAAAGGCACTGCCATCTGTAAAAATTGGAAAGTATTACAGGGAACTTGCCCGCAGTAACCTATGCAGGATAACCAGGAAATATATATGTGACAGGATAAACAGCGGAAAATGGTTCATAAAATGCATGCTTTTAAGAAGAAGAACGCTTGAAAGGTTGGGAATCTATATTTTGAAGGCAGAGAAAGGAATTGCTGTAAGTAAAAACTGCATTGGTGGATTGGACCCGGACAGGGCTGCCTCCAGCCTTGACATAAGTGAGTACACTTTTACAAGACTGGTCAGAAATAAAAATATACAGTGCCCATGGGGTACAGTGAAAATAACACAACTGTTCAGGATGTAGCCGCTTTTTTGGTATTGCCAATACTTCCTGTATGGAATATAATATGGTAAAGCCCTTTGGACGAGGAGTAGCTATGAAAAGAGCACTGTTCCTGTACAATCCGAGGTCGGGACAGAGAATGATTTCTGCCAGGCTTGACTATGTTATTAAAAAGTTTTTGTCCTGCAATGTGCTTCTTCATCCCTTCAGGATTGAGGAGGGAAGCCATTTGAGCATTGCTCCGCTGCTGAAAAACGAAGGATACTCCTTCATGGTTGTATCCGGCGGAGATGGTACGCTCAGCCTGGCTGTTAATACAATGCTTAAAAGCGGCACAAGTCTGCCGGTGGGTATAATACCTTCGGGCACATGCAATGACCTTGCTGCCAGCCTGTCAATCGGAAGCAGTTTCAAGAAATCCATAAACATAATACTTGAAGGGAATACCAGGGAGATGGACACAGGCCTCATAAATGAAGAGAGGTATTTCCTTAATACATGTGCAGGTGGGGCGTTTACCGATGTCTCATACAGCACAAGTGATGACCTTAAAAAAAACATCGGACAGCTGGCATACTACATAAAGGGCCTTAGCGAACTTGCTTCAATCAGGTCCTATCACATAAAACTCGAAACCGAGAATGAGACCATAGAGGAAAAAATTATGCTTTTTATACTTCTCAATGGACGTAATGCCGCCGGATTCAATAATGTATCAAGGCAATCGGATATTTCTGACGGCCTTATGGAAATAATCCTGATAAAGAACTGTCCTCCTCTTGAGATTCCAGGTCTCTTCTTCAAGGTACTGAACAACAACCTTCTTAAGGACAGGCGGGTTGTATGCCTGAAGGCGAACAGGTGCAACATAAAAAGCGACAGTAATACATATCTGAGTGTTGACGGTGAAAGAGCCGGCCAGTTACCAGTATCCGTAAGATTTATCAAGAGAAATCTCAAGGTTTTTGCACCGCAGCAGTCCTGACAAAAACCATTCTTGTTTTTTTCATGTTTTAGTAATAATAGCGGAATACACACATATATTTATATAGAAAACAACTAGTCCTGTTGTTGTTTTATGTGAAACCGGTGCAAATCTATATAGGGGGGTCTGAGGGTGGATAAGTATGACATTTACCAGCAAATAGCCGAAAGGACGCAGGGAGATATATATATAGGCGTTGTGGGTCCTGTCCGTACGGGTAAGTCAACATTTATAAAGAGATTTATGGACCTGCTTGTACTGCCGAATATTGAAAATGAGTTCAACAGGGAGCGGGCAAAGGATGAACTTCCGCAGAGTTCAACCGGCCGTTCAATAATGACTACTGAGCCTAAATTTGTACCAAATGAGGCCGTCAGGATTTTGCTTGAAGATAATGTTGAAATGAAAGTAAGGCTTGTGGACTGCGTGGGATATCTTGTAAAAGGTGCAATTGGTTACATTGAAGACAATGCACCAAGGATGGTTTCCACCCCCTGGTTTGATGAACGGGTTCCGTTTGAGGAAGCAGCTGAAATAGGTACCAAAAAAGTAATACGGGAACACTCTACGATAGGAATGCTTGTCACAACTGACGGGAGCATATGTGAAATAGAGAGAAATGAGTACATAGAAGCTGAAGAAAGGGTTGTACAGGAACTCAAGCAAATGGGCAAACCCTTTATTACCATACTCAATACAACAAGACCCGTTGATGAGGAAACTGAAAACCTTAAAAATGACCTTGAAAAGAAGTATGATGTGCCAGTGATACCGGTAAACTGCGCACAGATGAGGATTGAGGATGTAAACGATCTTCTTGAGCGGGTGCTTTTCGAGTTTCCTGTTGCAGAAATCGGCATAGAGCTTCCCCGCTGGGTGGACGCTCTTGACAGTGACAACTGGCTTAAGAAGGATTTAATGAATGCTGTCAGGGAGACATTCAGTTCTGTTAAGAACATAAGGGAAGCAAAGAACAGTATCGGAAGGTTTGAGGGGTACGAATTCATACGCAGGGCACATGCCGATAAAATAAACCTGGGAGACGGCAGCGTAAAAGTGGAACTTGATACAGCCGAAGGCCTGTTTTACAGGATACTAACAGAGATGACGGGGCTGGAAATAGATGGAGAACATAAGCTTGTAACGCTGATGAAAGACCTTTCACGGATAAAAAAGGAATACGACAAGCTGGAATATGCACTTCACGAGGTAAAGGTCAAGGGATACGGCATAGTTACACCTGATGTGGAAGAGCTTTCACTGGAAGAACCCGAAATAATAAAGCAGGGGGGCAGGTTTGGCATAAAACTGCGTGCAAGCGCTCCGTCAATACACATGATAAGAGCAGATATTGAAACCGAGATAGCACCACTGGTTGGAACAGAAAAACAGTCAGAAGAGCTTGTAAATTACCTTTTGAAAGAGTTTGAGGATGATCCGGGCAGACTGTGGGAGTCAAACATGTTTGGGAAATCTCTTCATGAGCTTGTCAGTGAAGGGCTTCATAACAAACTCAACAGGATGCCGGAGGATGCAAGGTTCAAACTTCAGGAAACCCTGCAGAGAATAATCAATGAAGGAAGCGGGGGGCTGATCTGTATAATTCTGTAATACATCTGTAATATAACAGAAAAAACTAAAAAATCCGCAAACACCTGAAGTTTGGGCATAGCGGATTTTTTGTGTATTGAAGCATTAACTGCGGTTATTATATAATGAGGGAGACATTAAAAAACAGGGGTGATCATATTGGAAAGCTTTGAAAAATATATGCTGTGGAGAGAAAGTACATATTTTGATGATGAAACGAGAAGAGAACTTGAATTGATAGAGGATAACAGTACTGAAATAGAGGACAGGTTCTACAGGGATCTTGAATTTGGAACCGGCGGACTTAGGGGAATCCTGGGAGCGGGAACAAACAGGATGAACATATATATGGTACGAAAGGCCACCCGGGGAGTAGCAGGGTATATCTTAAAGAATGTGGACAACGGCGCACAAAGAGGCGCAGTGATTGCTTATGACTCAAGAAGGATGTCCCCCGAATTTGCAGCAGAGGCAGCAGGTGTTTTTGCAGGGAATGGCATAAAGGCATACCTTTTTGATTCACTGCGGCCTGTACCTGAACTGTCTTTTGCAGTAAGGCACCTGGGGGCGGCGGCAGGGGTTGTCGTGACAGCAAGCCATAATCCGAAGGAATACAACGGCTACAAGGTATATGATGAAGACGGGTGCCAGCTTGTACCACAGCTTGCAGAGAAGGTGATGAAAGAAATTGACAAAATCGACGACATTACCTCCACTAGGCCCATGGCTGTGAATGAAGCAGTTAAAAAAGGGCTGATAACCTTTATAGGAAGCGATGTTGACAATGAGTACATGAAATACCTTAAGACACTCAGGATAAATGCTGATGTTACCGACAGCAAAGCAAAAGATTACAGGGTGGTGTATACGCCACTTCACGGCACCGGTTATGTACCGGTGACAAGGATTTTAAAAGAGACCGGTTTTGACAGTGTTATGGTTGTAGAGGAGCAGGCAGAGCCCGACCCCGATTTTTCAACGGTCAGGTACCCCAACCCGGAGGATGCTGAGTCATTTCGCCTTGCGGTTGAGCTTGCAAAGAGGGAAAATGCCGGTCTTATAATCGGCACAGATCCGGATTGTGACAGAGTAGGAGTGGTTGCTCCCAAAAACGACGGGGCATTTGAGCCGCTCAGCGGCAACCAGATAGGATGCCTGTTGCTGGAGTATATACTCAGTCAGATGTCAGGCAAGGGAACTCTTCCCCCAAATGGGTTTGTGGTTACAACAATAGTTTCCACGCCGCTTGCATCAGTACTGGCCAGTCATTACGGGATAAATATGGTTGAGGTTCTGACCGGCTTTAAGTACATTGGAGAGAAGATAAGAGAGCTTGATGAAAAGGGGAACCAACGCTTCCTGTTTGGCTTTGAGGAAAGCTTCGGCTATCTGGCCGGAACAGGTGTAAGGGACAAGGACGGTGTGGTAACATCCATGCTCATTGCAGAGGCTGCGGTTTACTACAGGGAAAAGGGGATGACAATACACGAAGCTATGGAAAAGCTGTATAAAAAATACGGCTATTTCGTTGAAGGCATAAAATCTTTCAAGCTGGAAGGAAAAGAGGGTGCAATACAAATTGACAGTGCGCTCTCATCTTTAAGAGAGGACAAGCCATTTACGGCAGGTTCCTTTTGTGTTGCTGCAATAAGAGACTACAGCAATGGTATAAGATATACATCTGAGGGTAGCAGACAGCAGCTTGAGCTTCCCCGGTCAAATGTACTGTATTTTGAATTGGAGGAGGATTCATGGTTCTGTATACGACCGTCCGGAACCGAGCCCAGGATAAAAATATATACAGGAGTAAGGGGAGCAAGCAGGAACGAATCAGAAAAAAAACTTGCAATGCTTAAGGAAAGCGTTACAGGATTAATAAAGCCCTTACTTGACCTGTAGAGTTGTTTTTAACCGTACCAGGATTTGATTCTCTTTAATATAATGTCACATCTGGAGCTGTCCTTCATGTTCTTTGCAAGGGGACACTGGGTGAAAAGCTTAAGGCTGATACTTGCGCATATGTGGCATGGGTTGTTTCCGTTACACAATCCAAAAAAAAGGCCTTCCAGTGTCTCGTAATGTATGATTACACTGTCGCAACTGCCGTAATCAAGGTTTTTTGTGTATTCAGCCATATCAAGCCGCACAAAGTCAATGCATGTTGTTCTAAACAGCCAGGAGGGAGTATCTGTTTCAGGGTCTTCATTCAAAAAAGGCCCGGGAAGCAGCCTGTCACACTTGCTGTAAATTCCCTTTGAACAGTAGAAACAGCCTGCATGGGACAGTGATTTTTCAAGGTGTCGGCAGAATACACAAGAGGCTTGACTGTTTTCAGTATGCTGCCTGTAAAGTTTTGGTATGAGTATCTTCTTAAACCTTCTCCTGTACAGGAGATCGCTTCTTGAGGCTATCCTATCCAAACAATACGCCCCCATGTGTTTGTGATGGCTCTTTTTTAGTATGGCAAGAGGCCTTGTCAGTATGGCCGGGTATTTCATCTGTTATCGGCTCCCCTCTTTTGCGTAAGAGCAATTTGAATTGATAAGCTTATTTGAGCAGCACATACTAAATTTAGTATACTGAATTACAGGTAGTCCAACATTTAGTATGACTGCCGGAGATTTATGTTACAACGCAAATAGCTTGTATGGGCATATCTTACCATAAAAGAAACCAGGCATTCAGAAATTTCCTCAATATTGCCGCAACACTGATTTGTAAAAAAACAGTGAAATTTACGTAAAATTAAAGGTATACTGTCCATTATGTCGAAATATTAATTAGTGCCAAATATATTGCTTTAATACCAATGAAAAAGCGTGTGGAGGAAGTATGAGAAAGGTCGGGCTTGACAGCTTAAAGCCGGGTACAAGGCTTGCTAAATCCATATTCAGTGTTGAAGGCAGGGTGCTGCTTGCCGCCGGGGTAGTAATGAGGCAGGCATATATAAACAAGCTCCGGGATAACGGAGTGTTTGAGCTGTATATTGAGGATGAAATATCAAAGGACATATTCTCACGGGATATAATCAGGGAACAGACCCGGATGGAGGCCAGGGCCATTGTCAAGGAGGCGATGGATAATTACGTATTTTCAAAGTCAATTAATCTTGACAGGGTAAGGAGTACTGTGAATGCCATTATAAGTCAGCTGTTGCAAGACAGGGATATAGTAATAAACCTGACTGACATAAAGACAATAGATGATTATACATTTGCACATTCGGTAAATGTTTGTGTTCTTTCACTTCTTACAGCGATAGAAGTGGGTTTTAAAGGGGACAGACTCAGGGAGCTGGGTATAGGCTCCCTGCTCCATGATATTGGAAAACTCAGGATACCTGAGCAGTTATTGAAAAAACCTACACAACTCAATGCAGACGAATTTGAAGAAATAAAGAAGCATACGGTTTATGGTTATGATATACTAAGGGAGCAGAAGGGAATAGGGATTACACCTGCTGTTATTGCGCTCAGTCACCATGAAAGGTTTGATGGAAGCGGTTATCCGCTGGGCATAAAAGGGCGTGATGTTCAGCAGCCTGCACGTATAGTTGCGGTTGCTGATGTGTATGATGCACTTACATCCGACAGGGTTTACAGGAGAAGGCTGCGCCCCCACGAGGTGCTTGAATACATGACAACAATAGCTGTTGACCATTTTGATATGAGTGCAATGAACGGTTTTGTCAAGTATGTTGCGTTGTATCCTGCAGGAAGCGGTGTTGTATTGAATACAAGGGAAAGAGGCATAGTTGTTGAAAATAATCCCAGCAGACCCACCAGACCCTTAGTAAGAATTATACTGGACAGACACTTCAGAAAGCTAAAAAAAAGCAGACATATAGACCTTTCTGAGGAAACCGGGTTATATATAATTGACACATGCGAGCTTTAATTCTAGTGTTTATTCTTTAACAGGGATGATGAAATGAGTGGTTTTGTACATCTTCATGTTCATACAGAGTACAGCCTCCTCGACGGTGCAAACAGGATAGGCGACCTGCTTTCAAGGGTACAAGAATTGGGAATGGACAGTGTGGCAATAACCGACCATGGAGTGATGTACGGTGTCATAGATTTTTACAAGCAGGCTGTTGCAACAGGTATAAAACCAATTCTTGGCTGTGAGATATATACGGCAAGAAGGACCAGGTTTGACAAGGAGCCCAGGCTTGATTCGGAACAGGGACACCTTGTACTGCTTGCTAAAAACAACAGGGGATACAGGAATCTTATGAAGCTTGTGTCTGCCGGGTTTATAGAAGGATTCTATTACAGGCCCAGGGTAGATATGAAACTGCTGGAGAAACACTCGGAAGGGTTGATTGCCCTCAGCGCATGTATGTCCGGGGATATACCGAGGCTGCTGCTGGAGAACAACTATGACAGGGCTAAGCAAATTGCCGTAAGAATGAAGAGTATTTTTGGAAAAGAAAACTTCTACCTTGAACTGCAGATTAACGGACTTAAGGAGCAAAACCTTATAAATGCCCGGATTATCAAGCTTGCAAGGGATACAGGAATACCTCTGGTAGCTACAAATGATGCTCATTATCTTACTCGTGAATATGCTGCCGCACATGACATACTGCTCTGTATACAGACTGGAAAGACAGTAAATGATGAGGACAGGATGAGGTTTGGAACCGACCAGCTGTACCTCAGGAGTCCCGAAGAAATGACACAGCTCTTCAGTAACATCCCCGAAGCTGTGGATAATACCCTTCATATTGCCTCTATGTGCAATGTTGAGCTTGAATTCGGAAAGCTTCACCTGCCCCAGTTTACCGTGCCGGAAGGCACAGATGCGCATGACTACCTTACAAGCCTGTGTATGGAAGGCCTGGAAAAAAGGCTTGGAAGGGACAGTGCCAAAGTGGGTTCGGGGGAGAGACAGCGGTTGGAAATGGAACTTTCTGTAATAGAACAGATGGGGTATGTAGACTATTTTCTGATAGTATGGGATTTCATAAGATACGCAAAAGAGAACGGGATTATTGTGGGCCCCGGAAGAGGCTCTGCTGCAGGAAGCCTTGTGTCTTACTGCCTGGGCATTACCAATATCGACCCCCTTAAATACGGCCTGATATTTGAAAGATTCTTGAATCCTGAAAGGATTAGCATGCCTGATATTGATATAGATTTCTGTTATGAAAGGCGGCAGGAAGTTATAGATTACGTAGTAAAAAAGTACGGAGAGGACAGGGTTGCGCAGATAATAACCTTTGGTACAATGGCTGCAAGGGCTGTCATAAGGGATGTGGGAAGGGCGCTTGACCTGCCATATAATGAAGTGGATGCCATAGCAAAAAAGATTCCGTTCCAGCCCGGCATGTCGATAGAAAAAGCATTGGAACTGAACCCGGAGCTTAGAAACCTTTATGATACCGATAAAAGGGTAGGAGAACTTATAAGAACAGCCAGAATACTTGAAGGAATGCCGAGGCATGCTTCTACACATGCTGCGGGTGTAGTGATTTCAAAAGAGCCCATTACCGAATATGTACCTCTTCAAAAGAATGAAGGCAGCATAACAACCCAGTTTGCAATGGGACAATTGGAAGAGCTGGGCCTTTTAAAGATGGATTTTCTTGGTCTTAGAACACTGACTGTTATAAGGAATACAATAGAGCTTGTGGAAAAGTATCACAATGTAAGCATCAGTATTGAAGAAATAGATATGGATGATCCGCAGGTTTATAAGCTGATAGCAGAGGGTAACACCTCAGGCATATTCCAGCTTGAAAGTGCAGGGATGACCCAGTTTATGAAGGAACTAAAACCTGATTCGCTAGAAGACATAATTGCAGGTATATCACTATACAGGCCGGGCCCTATGGACCAAATACCTTCATATATTGAAAACAAGAGGAATCCGGGCATGGTAAGGTATATGCATCCGAGTCTGGAGAAAATACTTGATGTGACATACGGATGCATGGTTTACCAGGAACAGGTAATGGAGATAGTAAGAAAACTCGGTGGTTATTCCATGGGAAGATCTGATCTTGTAAGAAGAGCCATGTCAAAGAAAAAAATGGATGTCATGCAGCATGAGAGGCAAAACTTCGTAAATGGAGCTGTACGCAATGGAGTCCCTGAAGAAACTGCAGACAGGATATTCGACCAGATGATTGATTTTGCAAGCTATGCATTCAACAAGTCACATGCCGCAGCCTATGCGGTTGTGGCATATCAGACAGCCTGGCTGAAGAGGTATTACCCTGTAGAGTTTATGGCATCACTTTTAAACAGCTTCCTGGGCAACAGTGATAAGGTATCTGTCTATATACATGAATGCCGGAAGACCGGTATAGATGTGCTGCCTCCTGACATAAACCTAAGTGAAACAGGGTTTATGGTACAGGATGAAAACATACGTTTTGGCATGGCTGCTGTAAAGAACGTGGGAGTAAGTGCTGTAGCTGCAATTATAAGACAGAGGAACAAAAACGGTCAATTTAAGGGGTTTCGTGATTTTTGCAAGAGGATGGACGAGAGGGAAGTCAACAAAAGGTGTACAGAAAGCCTTATAAAATGCGGCGCCTTTGATACTTTCGGGGTCTTCAGGTCAAAACTTATGGCAGTTTTTGAAAAAACGCTTGAGGGTATTCATCAGGACAGAAAGAGGAATCTGAAGGGTCAGCAGACACTGTTTGAAATAAATGATACAGCAGGTGAGACATATGAGATTCAAGATACATATCCTGATATTCGGGAATATCCTTCAAAACAGCTTCTTGCAATGGAAAAGGAGGTGCTGGGGCTCTATCTGTCCGGACATCCCCTCAAAGAATATGAAAAGGAACTTGACAGCAGAGTCACTCTTTACAGCAGAGACCTTCAAATGCAAGCGGAAGAGGGACTTGAAGTAAAAGATACAGCACCCCTGGATGAAAGGACAGTTATAATTGGGGGCATAATAACAGGTAAGAAGCTAAAGACAACAAAGAATGAAAGGCTGATGGCTTTTGTTGAACTGGAAGACCTTTATGGAAGCATGGAAGTGATTGTTTTTCCATCAGTACTAAAGAGGTATTCAGAGCTTTTTGTTGAGGAAAACATAGTACTGATAAACGGAAGAATAAGCTTAAAGGAGGAGGAAGAACCCAAAATAATATGCAATGAAGTCATGCCGATCCAGGGTACTGTTGCAAAAAACAACAGGAAACCTGAAAAACTGTATCTTAAACTTACAGGCACCGAAGACGACAGGTTCATGGATTCCCTCTTTGCACTGCTTAGGTTTTTCTGCGGCAGTACGCAAGTTGTGTTGTATGACAGCATGAAAAAGGGTTATAAACCTCTAGGAATGGATTGCGGCGTGGATTTGAGGCACACCGGGCTGCTAAAGGAACTCAAAGAAAGACTTGGACAGGATAACGTAAAGACAAAGTGATGCTGAGGACCATATCGTATTGATTTTTGGGCAGAAATAATATATAGTATTGGCGGGGTGGTAACCTGTGGATAGAGAAAATGAGAAAATAAATGGCGATTTCATAGTAATAAAGGCTCAGGAGAATGGTGTGAATATCATTGGACTGACCAGGGGAAGAGACACAAAGTTTCACCACACAGAAAAGCTGGACAAGGGAGAAGTACTATTGGCACAGTTTACAGAAAACACTTCAGCAGTTAAGGTCAGGGGCAAGGCCAGGATTATCTGCCGCCATGGGGAGATTTTTTCAGGTGACTGATGAGAAGGGGCGTGTTTTTTATGTGGACGGTTGTGTATATGGCTCAGACCAGGGATATTGCTGCTAAACTTGAACAGTATCTGACCGAAGAAGGCATACTGGTCAAGTATCGCCCTGTTAACAGGGACAGTGAGAAGAAGGACAACTATTATGAA
>CAYYGK010000061.1:0-13318 GCA_964471145.1 uncultured Eubacteriales bacterium
GGTATCTCACAAACCTAAATTAGCATAGGTCTGCTTGTCATGCCCATTTCGCTTTACTGTAGTAACACAACTCTTAAATTTTCAAGGTACAATGCCTTTATTTATGTAGTAGCTTATGACTGTCGATATCTTAAGTTAACCCTTAACTCCGCCCAACGTCAGACCTTTGACGAAATATTTCTGTAAAAAGGGGTATACAATCAAAATAGGAACAGTAGCAACAATGGTCAAAGACATTCTCATTGATTCAGGAGATACCATATTAGCAAGGAGCTTGGTATTCTGCCTGTTTCCTGAAGTCACCAATTGTTTAAGGGCTTCTGTATTTAATAGTATCTTCATCAGTTCATACTGCAAAGTACTGAGTCTTTTATTGTTCCCATTGTAGATATATGTATCAAACCAGGAATTCCACTGTCCTACTGCCGTAAAAAGTGCTATTGTTGCCAATACAGGAATACAAAGTGGAAGCATTACTTTTATGAATATCACCAAATCATTTGCCCCGTCAATTTTGGCGGATTCCTGCAATGATATCGGCAAATTGTCAATAAATGACCTTATGACGAATACGCTCCATACAAATACAAAATTTGGGATAATATATACCCAAAAACTATTGGTTAATCCTACACCTCTTATAAGGATAAATGTAGGTATCAATCCCCCATTTACGTACATAGTTATTACCATCAGTATTGAAACAAATTTCCTTGCAATAAAATCCTTACGGCTTATGGTATATGCCAGCATAGTGGTAAAAAATACGGTTAATACAGTACCGATAAGCGTCCTCAATACCGAAATCTTGAATGCGGATAACAACCCCCCATAGGAGAATATCTGCTTGTAACTCTCCAATGTGAATTCCCTGGGAAAGAGGTATATGCCTCCCCTTACGGTATCATAGGGCTGATTCAAGGATATTGCCAATATATTTAGAAAAGGATACAATGTAATTATACCGACAATCACCATGCTCAAATACAGGAAAATATTAAATATTGTATCCTCCATGTGTAGTTTTCTTTTCAACATCTTCCCTCCATTTTGTTTTTCTCTGATTACACAAGAGTTCCCTCATCAAATCTTTTTGAAAGCCTGTTTGCTATTAACACCAGTATTACTGATACAACGGAATTTGCCATACCAACTGCCGTACCGAAGGAAAATCTCATCAACTGCAACCCATATCGTAGCACATACAAATCCAATACATCAGAGTAATCCTGAACAAGTGAATTGCCAAGAAGCATTTGTTTTTCAAAACCTATGCTTGTAAGCCAGCCTATTGACATTATCAGGAGTACTATAAAAGTAGGACGGATTCCTGGCAGGGTTATATGCCAAATCCTTCTGAATCTGCCCGCCCCATCTACTATAGCTGCTTCATATCTCTCCTGATCTATAGCAGAAATTGCAGCTATGTATATTATAGAATGCCAGCCTAGTTCCTTCCATAAATCAGCCCCTGTTACAATTCCCCAGAATAGCCCAGGTTTTGCCAGAAATTGTACAGGCTTGTCTAAAATATGCAATGCTATTAGTATATTGTTAACTATACCTCCATCTGTTGAAAGCATTTTTGAAAACATACCCGCAACAACGACCCACGATACGAAATGGGGCAGATAAGAAACCGTTTGAATTGCCTTTTTAAATTTTGAAATTACTATTTGGTTGAGCATTAATGCAAATATAACAGGAAAAGTGAAATTGCATATCAGTCCCAATATACTCATAGCCAAAGTGTTTCTCAATACCATATAGAATCTATTGTCAGTCAGGAATTGCATAAATTGGTCAAATCCTACCCACTGCTGCTGAAAAAAACTCTTTCCAGGCTTATAGTTCTGAAATGCCATTATCCAACCGAAAAGCGGAATATATTTAAACACGATACACCATAACACCATAGGAATAGACATCAAAAACAAATACTTCTGATTTAGTATTTTTTTGAAAACTCTCTTACGGTTTTTTTGTGTATTATGATTTAATTCATTATACAGTTTAAATTGCATTTTAACCCCCTAAAGCTGTCAGCTGTTTATATCCAATTCCTAGTGAAATAATTGTATCAGTTCAAAATGCAAATTAATATCATAATAATTTTACTTTTTTATTGGGATAATTAGATGTCGATTCTCAAATTAACACAGCAGGTTATATTTTGGGCAATAAAGTATTGTGATATGGCACGGGCGGAAAGAGCCGAGATTGTTTAGAAAGCGATGGATCTTATCTAAAATCCGCTCTAAGATATTCTATTACTTTTTCTGCTGAAAACAATTGTATTTCATTGCACCCCCGGGCACTGCTGTGTTATAATGGCAGCATATCAAATGACAGGAGCATATGGGTTTGTTTATTGAAGCGATAATTGAAAAACTCAGTAAAAACAGATTTTTCGGGGACATGCTCTCCAGGCAGTCAATAGGTCAGTTCAAAAGGTATCTTGTAACCGGTTTTTTAAGCTTTGGTATTGAATACGCACTGTTCAATCTGCTGTTCCAGACAGCAGGTCTGTGGTATATCTGGGCCAGCACAATAGCGCTTTCGGTAGTGTTCTGGTTCAACTTCCTTATGAACAGGCTGTGGTCATTCAAGTCAACAACAAGCCTCAAGATACAGCTGCCTCTGTATACGCTGCTGTTCGGCTTCAACATACTTGCAACCAACCTGCTTATATACCTTCTTTCGGACAAGGCAGGCATCCACCCGTCCTTAAGCAAGCTGCTGGTTATGGGTGCGGTGGTTTCATGGAACTTCATTCTTTACAGGAAGATAATTTACCGTTAAGCATCTACTCCCCTATTATCTTGACAAGGACCCTCTTTTTTCTGCTGCCGTCGAATTCGCCATAGAATATCTGCTCCCACGGGCCGAAATCCATCTTCCCGCCGGTCACTGCAACAACTACTTCCCTGCCCATTATAGTCCTTTTAAGGTGTGCATCCGCATTGTCCTCAAAACCGTTGTGGTCATACTGGCTGTATGGCTTTTCAGGTGCAAGCTTTTCCAGAAACCTTTCAAAATCCCTGTGCAGCCCGCTCTCATTGTCGTTAATGAATACACTTGCAGTGATATGCATGGCATTGCACAAAACAAGTCCTTCCTTTATACCACTCTCCCTCACGCACTCCTCCACCTGAGGGGTTATGTTGATAAACTCCCTCCTGCCGGTTGTCTTAAACCATAGTTCCTTCCTGTAGCTATTCATCTTTAATCACCTCTCTTTGTATTATCCGCATTTAGAAAAACCGCAGTGTCGGCAGATTATACAGCCACCTTCGTGCTCCACCCTTTTACCGCATTCAGGGCACGCAGGCCCGCCGGGTATTCTTTCGTCTGCGTCCGCTTTGCTTTCTGCACCTGAAAGCACCGCAACCTTCTCCACAACCCTTCCTATGGCATCGGGGCAGGATGTGACTTTTAGCCCCCTGCCTGTTGTGCCTGCACACCTTATGCCCTTTAGCTGCTCCACAATAGACTTCACATCCACGCCTGAGCGCAGCGCAATGGATATAAGGCGGCTGGCTGCTTCGGACTGTGAGGGGCAGCCCCCTCCCCGGCCCAGGTTGGCAAACACCTCACATATACCTTTGTCATCATAGTTTACGGTTATATACAGGTTACCGCACCCTATTTTTACCTTCTCGGTAAAACCCGTTGTAATATCCGGCCTTGGACGGGGATGAACAGCCCGTTTTTTTGCCCCGGTGCTCAGCACCTGCATGTCCCTGCTGCCGTCCCTGTAAACAGTAACTCCCTTGCACCCGGTACTGTATGCCAGCTCATAGACAGCCTTCACATCGTCCCTGGTGGCATCGTGTCTCAGGTTTACAGTCTTTGATACCGCATTGTCGGTATGATTCTGGAAAGCCGCCTGCATTCTGACGTGGTATTCAGGGTCTATGTCATGTGCTGTGACAAAAACCCTGCGGATATGTTCAGGTATCTCTCCAAAGCCCCTCACCGAACCCTTCTTTACAATCCTCTCCATCAGCTCTTCCGAGTAAAACCCTTCTCTTTGAGCAGCCTGGAGGAAAACGGTGTTTACCTCGGTCAAACTGTCATTGTCCATTACATTCCTTTTATAAGCCAAGGCATACAGCGGCTCTATGCCGCTTGACACCCCTGCGATGATACTCAGTGTACCAGTGGGTGCAATGGTTGTTGTCGCAGCATTCCTTACCTTTATGCCTTTCTCCCTGTAAATGCTTTTATCATAGCAGGGAAATACACCTTTCCTCTCTGCAAGTTCCTGTGATTTTTTAACAGCCTCATCATGAACAAAGCTCATGACCTTTTCCGCAAGTCCGACTGCCTCCCTGCTGTTATATGGAATGCTCAGCCTGCAGAGGATATCCGCCCACCCCATTACACCCAGACCTACCTTCCTGGTGGATTTAGTCATTTCTTCAATTTCAGGAAGAGGGTAGTTGTTTACATCAATAACATTGTCCAGAAAATGTATAGCCTTCTCTACTGTGTCTTTAAGCTTTTCATAGTCTATCTCATAACCGCCACCGGTCTTTTTGAGCATTGTACTTAAATTTATGGAACCCAGATTGCAGGATTCATAGGGGAGAAGGGGTTGTTCTCCGCAGTTATGTACATACAGCCCATTCGCATCAAAGGCATTAACCCCCGGAACCTGTACGTCATATACTTTATATTCTCCATCTTCTGCCAGACTAGTTACAGACGCAACAAAGCGCTCCCTGTTCAAAGCACGTTTGTATCCTTTCAGTGCTTCAGCCAGCCTTTTAGTCCTTTTACTGCTTCCAAATCCTATCAATTGGTTAAAAACAAACATATTATCATTTGATATGACCAGTTCGTGTCCAGGCTTTACATCATAAACGGAGGACGCTATCCCCATACGGTGGAGCATACGCTGAACCGTTCTCAGACACTCCAGGTCATTTTGCCATAAGCGTATCGAAATGCCTTTGTCTCCTGCTCCAGCTACAGTACCGTCCGTATCAAATATACCCTTAAGGAATCCTTTATAGAATTCCATTGATGTTTTCTCAATATCCGATGTAATCTTTTTATGTCCTGCGAATATGCCATATTCACTCGCCAAATCGCGCAATGAAGAAAGACGCATCCTGTTTCCCGGTCTGTCTCTGCCTGTCGATTGAAATCCTTTGAAATCGCATCGATGTGCCAGTGTATGTGCAGCATCACCTGCTGCTTTTACGAGGGACAATGCTTCTTCATCATCACCCCATACTGAAATGATACCGCCTTCCTTTTTCAGAGTGCCATGTGCCAGCAGAAGGCCTGATAAATAACCTTCCGCGTGATTACCCTTACCCTTCCATGTAATTCCCCTGTTATTGGAAAGCATGATCCTGTCTCCCGGCTGTAAATCTCCTGCCCGAACCCATTCTTCCTCAATTGCAAACCTTGAAAGGCAGGCAGCTTTTCTAACCAGATGGTCCCTTGTCAACGTCAGCTCATAACCACGGTCGGTAGTCAGCCTTATCACTCTCTTTTTTCCTGTACAGAAAAAGCCCGCATCATTAGTCCATGAGAATTTACCATTTAAAGCCAGAGAAAGCTTTTTGCCCAATATATCAAGCACCTGCAAAGGACCTGATTCAGTAAGAACCCAGGAGTCTCCCTTAATACAAGGGTTGGTAGCCTCAATCTCACCCATACCGGGTACCACATTGTCCCTGTTGATTCTGTCAAGAAAGACAATGCCCGGCTCCCCGTTCCTCCATGCGCTGTCCACAATCATCCCGAAGATTTCAGCAGAATATTCCTGGCGTTCCGGCTGACCTCCTGCAGGGTCATACAGCGAATATTTTTCTTTTTTTCTCAGAGCTTCCATGAATTCCTCGGTCACGCCAATGCTGATATTGAAGTTGGTAATATCCCTGTTATCCTGTTTGCAGGTTATGAATTCCCTGATATCCGGATGGTCTACCCTGAGTATGCCCATATTGGCTCCCCGTCTTGTCCCCCCCTGCTTTACCGCCTCGGTTGCGGAATTAAAAACCTTCATAAAACTAACAGGTCCGCTGGCAACTCCACCGGTTGACTTAACCGT
Organism: uncultured Eubacteriales bacterium; assembly: GCA_964471145.1. Lineage (GTDB taxonomy): Bacteria > Bacillota > Clostridia > Acetivibrionales > STF1-152 > CAYYGK01. The sequence continues at coordinate 6,071 of CAYYGK010000061.1, forward strand.
TGAACCCTTTGGACGGAGCCTTGAGAAACTAAAGCCTGTTCCTCCTCCGCTTTTGTGTATCAGCGCAGCGTTTTTTACAGCCTCAAATATGTCCTGCATTGAGTCTTCAACAGGCAGGACAAAGCATGCACTAAGCTGCCCAAGAGGCCTGCCCGCATTCATAAGGGTGGGGGAATTGGGAAGGAATTTGAGAGAAGACATCATTTCATAAAACTGCTGATATGTATTTTCGATTTCTTCTTCAGACAAAAAAGGCCTGTCGGCCCCGGCTACGGCTGCAGCCACCCTTTTGAACATACCTTCCGGGTCTTCGGTCAGTTCACCATTTTCATCTCTTGCCAGGTATCTTCTTTCAAGCACCCTGACAGCATTGCCGGTAAGCAATAAAAACTCCTCCAGTCAGTCCTGTCCGTCTTCAGGCAGGAAAGCCCCTTCGGGATATATGTTCCTCGCATTCCACAGTATCCATTCCTCATATCCCGCATCATACACTCCCTTAATCTGCTGCCTTATCTGCTTTGCGCCGTATGTCTGGTAGTAGCCTTTGGGAAGGTATGAAGCCGTGAATGCCTGCAGGTACGGGCGCATGACCGCCCTGTAGCCCTCAACTTCAGACAGCCTCTTTTTGGCATTAAGCAGTGTGTTATACACAATATCATATGGCACCATATCAGGTTTTTTAAACAGCAAGGCTCCTATTTCCTGCCCGTATCCGTTGCCCATAGCCCCGTTTGAGTCGTTGGAGTAATGCGACGGATATATCATGGGGCTTACTGCATCAATATTCATCCCGATGCTTTCCATGTCCTGCCCCAGGTTCATGCCATCCGTTCTGCTCTCTATTACTATACCGAATATATCAGCGGACACCTTGCATCCCAGCGGTTGAAGCTTTTCTGCAGCCAGCTTGAGAAACCCGTTTATAGCATCCGGTTTGGGAGGGGGACTGCTGCCATAGTCCACTTTTCTTCCGGGGTCTGTAGGAAACCTTACGTAATCAAACTGTATCTCATCAAACCCCTTTTTTGCCGCCTCCAGAGCGATACTTATATTATAATCCCACACTTCCTCAACATACGGGTTTGTCCAGGCGGTCTTTCCGTTCTCATACCAAAGCCCTCCGCCTTTTGACTTTATTGCAAGGTCGGCCCTCTTTGTTGCAAGATAGTGGTCCTTGAAGACCACGAGCCTTCCAATAACATATATATCGTTGTCATGGAGCTCCTTAATCAGCTCCTCAGGTTGGTACATATTCCTTTCGAGATTCAGCCTGTCAACCTCCGCAACACCACAATCATAGTTTACCCATGTATCCTTTATATCAATCACAACCGAGTTGAGCTCGGTCCTCTTTGCCAAATCAATAACCCATTCCATCCTGCTCCTGTCTCCTGCCGAAGACCCGGTAAGATACAGTGCCTTGACCTTTAGACCTTCATACTCATCAACAGGTGTGGGTTCAGGCGTAGGTGACGGTTCAGGTGTCACCGTAGGCTCAGGCGACGGCACAGGTGTAGGAGACGGCTTTACTGTTTCAGTCTGACTCGGTCTTTCCTCATTGGTTTCGTTTCCATTTTCACTTTCATCGTGAATATGTCCGTCAAACAGACCAAATCCGCCGGTAAGAAATGCAATGATGGCTGCAGATAAAATGAGTCCTGCAGCCGATACAATTATTATCTTATGTTTATCCAAATGCTCAAACCCCTTTGATTCTGCGGCCAGCCCTTCACAGAATAAGTTTTTTCCACTGTTATTATGGGCATATCCGCCCATTTTCATTTCAGTGTTGACATCAGATATATTGTAACACAAAAGAATATTTAATCAAAAGATTATATTTCATGCAAACCTATGCTTTTCATTAGAGAGTAGTACCTCCGTCTATCAGCCTTTTAAACCTGGCGGGCAGTGTAACATCTGCATCATATCTGTCAAACCCTGCGGATGAAAAAATACTTTTTAACTTATTTTAGAATCCTTCCCATGAAGCTTTTTAATATATTTTTTTGCCTGTCAGCTTGTAATCAGCCAGTCTCAGCTTTTTTATGATATCAATATTGTATGGGCATTTGGAAATACATACACCGCATGAAGTACAGGCTTGCGCATTAATGTCCAGATTATTGTATTTTGCCCTCGCCAGGTCCTGGTTTCCAAACCAGAAACGCAGCCGGTCCCTCAAAGCAAACTCCGCCGCATTATCCACCTTCCCGCTTCTCATCTGACGGTCGTAATAGCCTTCACAGCGGAAGATTTCCTGTATGGGAACACCCTCCGGGCAGGGAAGGCATTTTCCGCACTGCCTGCATACGTAACTGCCCAGTTCAGGAGCATTCTTAAACAGCTCCTCTGTTTCTGCAACAGTAAGAGGTGCAAATTTTTCAGCTATATCCAGGTCCATTTCAAGCATTTCCCTGTTGTTCATTCCTGTTACCACCACCGAAACAGGCCTGGACATGGCATATCTGAATGCCTGTCGGCAGGATTTCCATAAAAGCCCGTCAGCCAGGGGTTTCATGAGTATGACCGCTGTACCCTTTTCTTCTGCCATTGGTAGAAGAACACCCTCAAGTTCAGGAAAATTGAAACGGTCGAAATAGTTTATTGTTGTCATTACCGCATCAAATGGATACTCTTCCAAAGCATATATGAGGCTCTCTCCCTTCCCATGCATGGATATGCCTGCAAAGCCCACCCTGCCCTCATCCCGCAGTTTATTGAATCCTTCAATGGCCCCGTCAGGCCCCAGTATTCTGTCTACTTCCTGTTTTGTCCCCACACCATGCATCAGGACAACATCTATATAATCAGTGTTCAGGTTGGCAAGGCTTGTTTCTACACTTTTGACAAAACCTTCATACATCCTCTCAGCTGATTTTGTCACCAGTATGTATTCCTGTCTCCTGCCTGAGACAGCCCTGCCAATTTTTATCTCGGATTCACCATGGCCATAACCTGCAGCAGTCTCAATATAGTTTCCCCCTGCATCAAGATACCGGTTAAGCAGGTAATCGGCTTCATCAGCAGTTATCTCCAGGAGGTGAAATCCTCCAAACCCAAGGATCGTAGTCTTAAGGCCTGTTCTGCCAAAGTCTCTTTTCTCCACAACAAAACCTCCGGTAATTTCTTTATTTTTAAGTTGAGTACATTATAGCATTTATGATATACTGTTCAAAGAGCAGCTTTGAGCCTTCTTAAATCCTCCAGGAATACCCGTTCAAGAGACGAATTGTATATCAGGCTGGCCGGATGGTAGAGAGGAAACAGCAGATATTCATTTTGGTGTATTGTAATGTTTTCAGGCTGCCCGTGTACTTGACCGATGCACCTTCCATCATTTCGCATTGTTCTTAAGGGTATGTTGCCCAGAGTGGCTATTATTCCCGGCCTCAATATGTCAAGCTCCCTTAAAAGCCATGGCCTGTTGTTTTCAATGTCTCTTTTTGCAGCCGGTCTGTTAATTTTTTTTCCGGTATGAGGGCTCTTCTTTGAAAGTCTGTATTTGATGGCGTTTGTTATGTAGATTGATTGCCTGTCCAGTCCTGCGTTTTCCAAAAAGCTGTCAAGCTTTCTTCCTGCCGAGCCGGTAAAAGGCTTTGACAGGCGAACCTCATCCCTTCCGGGTGCCTCACCCACAAGCACCACAGGGCTGTACGGATTTCCGCATCCGGTTACAATCTCCTCCCCGGCAAAGCAGAGCCTGTATTCCTGATACAGTTTCATTAACCTATGTTCAATCTGCATTGGTGTTACCCGCTTCCCTCACCTTATCCCTTACCTGCCTGAAATCCTCAAACACCGGCGTCTTCTTTGAAGGGTCACGCAGCAGTGCCGCGGGGTGGAATGTGGGCATTATCCAAAAGCCCTTCTTTCTTACCCACCTGCCCCTTTCAGCCGTTATCCTGATGTTTTTGTCTATAATATATCTGGCTGCCGTAGAGCCCATACACACTATAATCTTTGGAGAAACCAGCTTTACCTGCCTCCTGAGATAGCGAAGGCAAATCTGTGCCTCCTGCTCGGTGGGAACCCTGTTGCGCGGCGGACGGCATTTTACTATGTTTGTTATATAGTAGTCTTCTTCGGTAAGCATAAGCGCTTTCAAAAGCAGATCCAGCAGGCGGCCTGCCTGCCCCACAAAAGGTATACCCTGCATGTCCTCCTGCCTGCCGGGCCCCTCCCCCACAAGCATTACCTGGGCTTTTCTGCTGCCCCTGTCAATAACTATATTGGTTCTGGTCTCTGCCAGTGCACATTTTCTGCAGCTTCTGCATGCATTAATCAGGTCATCCCAGCCGGACATAAGTCAAACCCCCTTAATCTGTTTGAGCGTGATGCCCGCAGATTCATTTATGACAACTGCAGCCTTTGAATCATAGGGGGTCGGCGTCCTGTTTATCAGTATCATACTGTTGCCGCCGTAATAACGTATAAATCCGGCTGCAGGATACACCATAAGGCTTGTGCCTATAACCAGCAGCACATCCGCCCTGCTTATTGCTTCAACAGCTCTTTCCACTGTATGCGGGTCAAGCTGTTGGCCATACAGAACAACATCCGGCCTCACTGTGCCTTTGCATTCGGTACACTCCGGCACTTTTGTATCCATGTTGTATATATAATCAATATCGTATTTTTTGCCACACTCCATGCAGTAGTTCCTGTAAACCGAACCATGAAGCTCTATGACACTGCGGCTTCCTGCCACCTGGTGCAGTCCGTCAATATTCTGTGTAACAACTGCACTGATTCTGCCCTCTTTCTCAAAAGATGCAAGAACCCTGTGGCAGTCATTGGGCAGAGCACCCCTGTATACCAGCCTGTTCCTGTAAAAGTCATAGAAAATATCAGGCTTTTCATAAAAAAAGCTTATACTGAGCATTGTTTCGGGTGGATATGGAAAGTAATTACCGCCCTTCCCGTAAATCCCCTGTGATGACCTGAAATCAGGTATGCCGCTTTCAGTGGATGCCCCTGCACCCGTGAATGCTACAATATTATCCGATTGTTCAATTAACTGTCTTGCTTTTTCCATACTGTTCATCATAATACATTCTATACTACAATTATGTTTAAATCAAAGCTGTGAAAAAGGCTTTGCAAACTGCAGCCTGTACAGTTCATGATACAGGCCGTTCTCTGCCAGCAGTTCCTGGTGAGTACCGCTCTCCCCCAGCTTTCCCTTATGAAGGACGATAATCCTGTCAGCCTTCTGTATGGTGGAAAGCCTGTGTGCAACTGCAATGCAGGTCCTGCCGCGCATAATCCTTTCAAGTGCCTGCTGTATTAACCCTTCCGTTTCAGTGTCTATGCTTGACGTGGCCTCATCCATCACCAGTATTGCAGGGTCCCTGATAACTGCCCTTGCAAAAGATACAAGCTGCCTCTGACCCATGGAAAGTATTGTACCCCTTTCATTGACAGGGCTCATATAACCGTCTGGCATATCATTTATGAATTCATGTGCATTTACATACTCTGCCGCCTTTTTCGCCTCTTCTCCGTCAGCACTGCCGTCAAACAGCCTTATATTATCCAGGATACTGCCGGAGAACAGAAACACATCCTGAAGCACAAGCCCTATGCTGCTCCTTAAGGTCTTCCTGTCCATGTCCTTTATATCAATGCCGTCTACAAGTATACGCCCCTTCTGATTTTCATAAAAACCGCATATCAGGTTTATAACAGAGGTCTTTCCTGCACCGGTTGCGCCTACAAAGGCAACCGACTCTCCGGGTGATATGTCAAACGACACATCCTTAAGCACCCAGTCCTCACCCACATAAGCAAACCACACATTTTTGAACACTATTCCCCCTTTTATCTCCTTTATTACAGCGGGGCTTGAGGGATGAGGCTCAACAGGTGTATCAAGCAGCCTGAAGATCCTGTCTGAAGCTACCATAGCACCCTGGAACAGATTATATTGTTCGGTCAGCTGCATAACCGGCTGGAAGAACATATTGATATAGTTTACAAATGCATAAAGGGTGCCGAATTCAAGCCTGCCCTGTATTATACGGCCTCCCCCGTACCAGAGCAGCAGCGAGAGTGCAAGAGACTTGACAACATCCATGAAGGGCCTGAACAAACCAAAGACCTGTACCCTTTTCATTGAAGCATCGTAGTAATCCCTGTTCACCTTTTCAAACTGCCTGAACTTGCTGTCTTCCATGTTGAAAGCCTGTATGATTTTCATTGCGGGGATGTGTTCCGAAAGAAACGCATTGATTGCTGCAAGCCTGTTCCTTATGAGGGTAAATACCTCTCTTGCTTTTTTCCTGAATATTATTACCACTGCAACCATCACAGGAAGTATTAAAAAACTGACCAGGGTAAGCCTGTAATCCAAGCTGAACATGATGGCAATTATCCCTGCCATCATTATTATGTTTTGCAGAAAACCAACCACTACATTCGTATACATCTGGTTTAATGCATCTGTATCGTTTGTCACTCTGGTTACCAGCCTGCCTGCAGGGTTTTTATCAAAGAAGGAAAGCGGAAGCTTTTGAATGTGGGAAAACACCCTGTCTCTCAGCTCCATAATAATTTTCTTGCCTGTATAATGAAGCAGGTAAACATGCCCGTAATTGAAGAAAAACTCAAGTAATATAAGCCCCAGGAAAAGCATACTGACATAACGGATTCCGTTAACTGCTTCAGCTGCCGGCATCTCTCCCTTTACACCCGTATACATAAACTCGTCTATTACCCTCTTTATAAGATAGGGTCTTGCCAGCCTGGAAAATGACACCACTGTTATCATAAGCAGTGACACAGCAAAAGCATACCAGTATTTAGCTGCATATCTTATCAGCCGTTTCAGCATGCCTCTATTCAGCTTCACCTTCTCATGCCTGCCTTTACTTACATAGTTTTTATTGAATCCACCGTAACCCATTCCTCCAGGCATATGCTATTCATCTCCCCTGTCTTCAAGTCTTTCCTCAAGCAGCTGCATCTCGTACATATCCTTATAATAACCATCATATGACATAAGCTGTTCGTGGCTCCCGCTCTCAACAATAGCTCCTCTGTCCAGAACGAATATGTTGTCGGCATTTTTTATTGTAGAAATCCTGTGCGCAATCATTATGCACGTCCTGCCATATGCCGCTTTTTTAATCCCGGCCAGAATTTTCTTCTCTGTTGCCGTATCCACTGCAGAAAGGCAGTCATCAAGTATGAGGATTGGAGGGTCTGCTGCAAAGGCACGGGCAATAGATATTCTCTGTTTCTGTC
>CAYYGK010000062.1:0-13238 GCA_964471145.1 uncultured Eubacteriales bacterium
CTCTGGTTAAGTGTCTGGTTTATAGTGTCTATGTCATTGGTGACACGGGACAGAACCTCACCGTGGTTTGTTCCGTCGAAATACCTAAGAGGCATGCGGTTGATTTTGAGGGAAATATCCCTTCGAAAGCCGTAGGTAATCTTCCTGGATACTGCAGACATAATCCAGCCCTGGATGTACCGGAAAAGTGAACTCACAAGATACAATCCGGTCAACACCAGAATAATACGGCCTATGTATTGAAAATCTATGCCGTTACCCTGCCCTGTGATTTCCGCCATTATTCCTTCATACAGTTTTGTGACTGCCCTTCCCAGTATTTTAGGGCCAAGTATCATAAATACTGCACTTGCAGCCGCAAACACCAGCACTGTTAACATTGAAATCCTGTACTCTCCAAGGACACCGGCAAGCCTTTTTAAGGTACCCTTGAAATCCCTGGGTTTCTCGCCGCCAGGCATCCCATGGGCACCAGGCCCTCCGGGTCCGGGCCCCCGGAAGGACCCTCTCCCGGGAGGAATGCTTCTTCTATCCTTTCCGTTCATGCCAATTCCTCCTTTGAAAGCTGTGACAGTGCAATCTCCCTGTAGACGCTGCAGCTTTCCAGAAGCTCATGGTGGGTACCCTTTCCGGTAATCCTGCCTTTATCCAGCACTATTATCTGCTCTGCGTTCATTATTGTTGAAATACGCTGTGCCACAATAATGAGGGTGCTTTGAGATGTCCTGTCCTTCAGTGCCTTCCTGAGTGCCGCATCCGTTTTAAAATCAACAGCCGAAAAACTGTCGTCAAATATATATACCGGCGGGTTTTTTACCAGAGCACGGGCTATCGACAATCTCTGTTTCTGGCCCCCTGAAACATTTGCTCCACCCTGGGATATCTGTGTTTCTAAACCCTTTTTGCTGTCATTTATGAAATCCATTACCTGTGATATCTCTGCGCATCTTCTGATCCTCTCATCTGGTGCCCCTTCATCAGCATACCTCAAATTTGACCCAATCGTTCCGCTGAAAAGCGAACTCTTCTGTGGCACATAACCAATCCTTTCCCTGAGTTCATGCTGCAAAAGGTTCCTTACATCTATACCGTCCATAAGTATACTCCCGTCAGTAACATCATAGAAACGGAGAATAAGGTTTACAAGAGTGGATTTTCCGGACCCTGTAGGCCCTATTATGGCTGTGGTTTTACCGGGTATCGCCGTAAAACTGATATCCTTGAGCACTCTTTCCTCAGCTCCCGCAAACCTGAAAGAAACGTTCCTGAACTCAACAACCCCTTTTGAATCCCCGGTAAAATGTACGGGGTTGTCAGGATCCTTTATATCCGGCTCGGTCGTTATTACCTCTTCAATACGCTGGGCTGATATGGACGCCCTGGGTATCATGATAAACATCATCGAAAGCATCAGGAACGAGAATATAATCTGCATTGTGTACTGCATGAAAGCCATCATGTCCCCCACCTGCATGCTGGAGTTTGCAATTTGATGCGCCCCTGTCCACACTATAAGGAGCATTACCCCGTTCATTATAAACATCATTGCGGGAAACATGACAACCATCACCCGGTTGATAAACAGGGTGGTGTCGGCCAGGTCGGTATTAGCTTTGTCAAAACGCTGCTCCTCAAACTTTCGGGTATTGAACGCCCTTATAACCATCATGCCCAAAAGGTTCTCACGCATAACCAGGTTAAGCCTGTCCACAAGCTTCTGCATTCTCCTGAATTTCGGCATTGCAACACTGAAAACAGTTATTATAAGTCCCAGTAATATTACCACTGCAAGCACAATTATCCATGCCATAGACACACTCTTGTTCAGTGCCATTATAATGCCGCCTATCCCCATTAACGGTGCCAGGAATACCATCCTCAGCATTATGATTATAAGCATTTGAACCTGTGTTATGTCATTTGTTGTCCTTGTAATAAGAGAGGCGGTGGAAAACCTGTCAAACTCGGTGTTTGAAAAACTCTCAACCCTGGCAAACAACTTCCTGCGCAGGTCTCTTGCCAGTCCTGCCCCGGTCTTTGAAGAAAAGTACCCCACCAGTACGGTACAGGCTCCGGCAAGCAGTGATATGAGCAGCATAATTATACCGGTTGTTACTATGTACCTGCTTTGAATCTTTGCGGTGTCCATACCCAGCGCCTCGTATTCAGCCTTGATGGCCAGCGATGCTGACTGGACTATCATACTCTCTCCCATCGCAATGAATTTTTGGTTCATTGCATCGGTAATTCTCTTTCGCTGCTCTACAGGCATTTTCTTGAACAATTCAAAAAGGTCGGCACCTTCAGGAATACTCATTTCATCAATTTGCATATTTCCTTCAAACTCGCCTGCCTGAACCTTCTCCAGCCCGGCTGCTGCCATCAGAGCCTTACCCATCAGCAGGCCCAGCCACTCTTCGTTCTCAGCCTCCGGGTCCTTTAATACATAAACCGGCTGCTCCTTAATGGCAGGATATTTTTTTACCATTTCATTATAATTATTGCTTGAAGTGTCTGCAAGGGTGTATGCATTTTTAACCTGCCGCTTCTGCCTGTCATTCATAAAAAGCATCAGTTTGTCCATCCTGCTCTGCCTTACAGCTTCAGGTACAGCACTGTCGATCCCTCCCTGCTGTAAGCCCTTGTTTACAATATCCGACATGTAACCGGGCAGTGCAAGCTGGCTCATTGCCTGCACAAACAAAAGCATTATGGAAACAGCTATCATAAGGGTATACGGTTTAAGGTACTTTATAATCTTTAACACTATTCATCTGCCTTCCAACATAACAAATGCACATTTTATCTTTTTTGGTACTCCCTGTCCGACTCAAGCAGTCTCTCAAGTATGCTCAGACCCCCTATAATCCTGTCCAGGTCCTCGGGTGGTGCAGCCCTGTTAACAGCATTGCCAAACCTCTTTTCAATCTCTTCAAAGTGCCTCTTGACCTTTTCCTTGAATTTTGAGGTAACACTCACATGAACAACCCGTCTGTCCTCATTGCTTCTTGTACGCTCAATCAGGCCCTGTTTTACCAGCCTGTCCGTAATGACTGAGACAGTGCTGTTTGACAGGCCCATCTTTTCACTTAAGTCACTTATATTCATTTTCCCATAATGGACCAGCGTCCCCATCAGGATACCCTGGGTTCCTGTAAGATGCATTTCCTCGTATTCACGCTCAACATTGCTTTTTATAATGTCCATTATCTTCTTAAGCTTCTTTACAACAACAAAGCCCCTGCCCACTTCATCCAACGGCTTCACCCCTCCCGGGGAAATATAGTTTAATATAAAATATTTCGTATACAAAGCATATTCTACAATAATTTATTTTGTCAGTCAAGGTTTTTTGTTCAGGAGCAATTTGCCTTGTTAAGCCAATTTGAGCAACGCATACTAAATTTAGTATATTGAATTACTGGCAGCTCAACATTTAGTATGACTGCCAGAGATTTATGTTACAACGCAGATTGCTCTCAGATGTTATCAATACTCATTTGGTTCCTCCCCACCTTTGAATAAATGGCTGCCCTTTTTTGAAGGGAAGGGTACTTTGATGTAGCATAATGAGAAAACATTGCTTTGGAGATATCTTTTGTTGCCGCCTTTTCATGACCTATCAAAGCCCAGGTTGATTCAACCAGGTTGGAGAACTCATTCCTGCGAAGAGCCTCACAAACAAACTTCTGCCTTGGCTGGTTGATGTCCTCTCCGCTTATCTGGAAAAAAGCATGTTTCCCGCAAAGGCTCCTTACCCTTTGAAGCTGCTTGAATGTGTTCCTCGAGGGCATATACGTTACAGCATTAAATCCCAGGCCATTCAGGACTGCAAACAGCTCATCAAGATAGCTGTCCTCAAATTCCTGAGGTTTCTTGTCACCTGTTACCGATTCCCCCACATCACCAAGGTATGCGTATGCGGATACAGCCCCTGTTTCAGCTGTGAACCGTGTGAATTCTCTCACATTCGGGCATTCTTCATGCGCATTTATATAGAACCTGGAAACCATATCGCTTTTCAGCACGCCCAGCAGGTCATAAAGATAACCGGTGTTTTCGGTATCAAGCAGATAGCCGATAGCTTTATTCCTTATTTGCAGGCCCAGTTCTCCCTTTAAAAAATCCAGCAGCCTGTGCCCTTTTCCGTATTTCTCAACAAGCCTGCCTGCAAGTGCGTACAGAAGGTGTCTTTCGGTTATGCCGCCACCCTCATTTTGCATTGAAAGCGGCACAACATCCCTGTCAAAGTCAAGCTCAATGCCAAAAGGCCTCGTTATACCGTTTATCCTTCCGGTCATTTTCCTGTTTCTTAAGTTTCTTGCGCCTCTTAAAGGTCTTAAGAAATCCTGAACGTCCTGAAGCCGGGTATGAGGTATGCCGTGCATTGCCACATAGGCAATGGTAAGCTGATCGGGGTTATTGATCCTGCGCCCCTTAAGCTCAGTACCCGAAAAATCCGCCCTGATTTCCACCCCAACTGTTGTCTCTATGCCTGCAATACGGCCGGCCTGTATGAACTCCTCAGCTCCGCTCACCGAATCATGGTCCATTATACCGGCTGTTTCAAGGCCGGAAGTATATGCCATCCATATCGCCTTTGCCGGAGAATAGGGTGAAAAAGAATATATCGTATGGATATGGTTGTTTACATCACTTCCGGCTGGAGGTTTCTCCAGATTGCCCTTTTTTATCTCCTGCATCAAACTGCGCAGGCTATCCAGCCTTATCCCCCTGTCCGTATCATTAAGTCCTTCCATAAGACGCATTTGGTTTTCATTCATTCTCAGCGCATCTCCTGTCCGCCTGTCACATTTACAGCCTGCCCCGTCATGTAGCCGGCCTCTTCCGAAGCCAGAAACACAAGTACATTTGCAACGTCTTCATAGCTACAGCCTCTGCCCAGCGGAACCCTGGACAGATACTTCTGCCTTACCTGTTCCTTTGTAAGCCCCTGGTTTTTGGCATACTGCTCGTACAGGCTGTCTGTCCACAACGGTGAATCAAGCAGATTTCCTGGGCATATGGCGTTGACCCTTATGTTATGCTCTGCCAGTTCCAGCGCCAGGCTTTGTGTAAAGCCTATCCCTCCGAATTTGGAAGATGCATAGGCCGAGTTCTTGTACGAACCTTTTTTCCCTGATTTGCTGTTTATCTGTATAATGCATCCGCTCTTTTTGGGGATCATTACTTTGGCAGCCGCACGGGCGCATATGAAATACCCAACCAGATTTATATCAATCACCCTTCTCCATTTCTCAACAGAGAACTCTGTAACAGCCATTGCAATAAGTATGGCCGCATTAGATACCATTATGTCCAGCTTTCCGTACCTGTCTACAGCAGTTTTAACCATCTTGTCAACCTGCTTCTCACTTGTCACATCTGTCTTGACAGCCACTGCATCGGTAAGGCTGCCGGCCACTTCCTCAGCCTTCTCAAGGTTTATATCTCCTATGACTATACTGCACCCTTCCCTGTCAAGCCTTCTTGCAAGTGCCTCTCCAAGCCCCTGGGCACCGCCTGTAATTATGGCCGTCTTTCCATTAAGCCTTTCGTTTTCAGTATTCATAAAACCACCTGTCCTTAAAGTAATTAGTATACCAGTTCAACCGACAGCTTTTTTGCCCTGCCTGTAATATCCTCAGGCAGTCCCTTATCACACACCCATATGTCTATGTCCTCAAGGTGAGCATAAGTAAAAGGAAGAACCCTGTCAAGTTTACTGCCGTCCACCAGCATGATTACCTTTTTTGCAGTTCTTACAACCTTCCTTTTAAGCTCGCTCTCATACATGTTGGAAACAGTAAACCCTTTATCTGCAGAAAAACCTGATGCGGACATAAAAGCAAGGTCTATGTTTATGGAGTCAAGGTAGGCTACCGCATTCGGGCCGGACATTGAAAGTGTATTCCTGTTGAGCATTCCACCCGGCATCACAACCGAGGTGCTGCTGTTTTTCAGGAGTTCAAGTCCGATATTGGCTCCGCTGGTCACTACAGAATAATTCTCGTCAGGCAGCTCCCTCACCAGGGACATTATTGTACTTCCTGCATCAAGGTAAACCGACCTCCCTTTTTCAATGTACGCTGCCGCTTTTTCTGCAATTTTTAATTTTGCTTCCACATTCTCAGAAGCCCTGCGTGAGTATGCGTCTTCCTCGCCCTTTATAGCAGCAAGATTCCGTGTGCTCACTGCACCTCCGTAGGTCCTTACCACCTTACCCTCATTTTCCAGGCTTATCAAGTCTCTTCTTAGTGTCATTACAGATACCTCGGGAAACAGATCCTTCAGCTGCTGAAGATGTACTTCTCCTTTTTGCTCCAGAAGCCGGAGTATCTTTTTCTTTCTGTCATTTCCCATTTTCTATAACCTCCTGTACCCGGCCTACACCCCAAGCCTGTTTCTCCTCAATTGCTCATTGACCGTGTAATTGTTTTTAGCTACATAACCTTTAAGCGGCATTATCTTTTCATGGAAAGCATCTATAAGCCACTCCGGCTGAGGAAAGAAATGGTGCTCCAGCTCATGAGCGGGTGTTATCCAGTTCCTTGCACCCACTACTACCGGAGGTGCATCAAGGTAGTCAAAAGCAGTCTCGCTTATAGTCTGTGCCATGTCCTTAAGATGAGAACCCCTCTCGCAAGCATCGCTGGCAAGAATGATCCTCCCGGTTTTTTTAACCGATTCTATAACCTTGTCATAGTTGAACGGCAGTATGGATCTTGCATCAATTAATTCAACTGATATGCCATGTTCCTTTTCAAATATTTCAGCCGCTTCAAGCGCCCTGTACAGAACTGCGCCAACAGTCAGTATTGTAAGGTCACTGCCCTGCCTTTTTATGTCCGGCTCGCCAATCGGCACTTCATAATACCCTTCGGGTACGCCCTCCGGCCTGAACATCTCGCCTATGTCATATATCCGCTGGCTTTCAAAAAATACAACCGGATCAGTGCCTGTCAGTGCACTGTTCATGAGCCCCTTTGCATCATACGGCGTTGCGGGGAAAACAACCTTGAGCCCGGGTATGTGAGCTGTAATGGAACTCCAGTCCTGTGAATGCTGTGCTCCATATTTTGACCCTACCGAAACCCTGATAACAACCGGCATCTTGAGCAGTCCGGCACTCATTGCCTGCCATTTGGAAAGCTGGTTGAACACCTCGTCTCCAGCCCTTCCAAGGAAATCACAGTACATCAATTCTGCAATGACCCTGCCTCCGGACAGCCCATACCCAACTGCAGAACCCGCTATGGCCCCTTCTGAAATGGGAGTGTTAAAGAGCCTGTGATATGGAAGTGATTCCGTAAGGCCCCTGTAAACTGCAAAGGCTCCTCCCCAGTCCCTGTTTTCCTCACCGTATGCAACAAGCGTGGGGTCGGTATAGAACCTGTCCAGTATTGCTTCAAACAGGGCATCCCGAAGCTGCAGTACCTTGTTCCTGGACACCGGCTTGCCGTCCTTTATTCCTGTCCTTATTTTTCGTGATATCTGCCTGGCCCTGGGGTTTTCCTCCCTGGGTATCAGCACCTCGGGTTCTCTGTCCTCCATCTTTTCGACCTTCTGGTTGGAAAACATCAGCCTTCCTATTATATCGGGATCTGATTCGAGGTCCATCCTGGGAGAAACCTCATCATCTGTGGCAAGCCTGCATATCTTTGTTATAAGGTCTTTCACATCTTTCATTACAGCATCGGTTTCGTCCACAGTTGCTATACCGGCCTTTACAAGGTCTTTCCTGAAGCTTTCAATGGAGTCATTCTCCATCCAGGCCTCTATCTCCTCCCTTGACCTGTAGCTTGATGAGTCTGAAGGGGAATGTCCGCTGAACCTGTATGTCAGTGTATCAAGAAGAACAGGTCCTTCCCTGTCCTCAATAATCTTTTTCTTCCTTCTTATTGCATCTATTACTGCGAGAGGATTATAGCCGTCCACCCTCTCGGCATGCATCTGCCCGGGATTTACTCCTGCGCCAATGCGGGCAAGTATTTCATAGCCCATTGTCTCCCCGCATGTCTGGCCTCCCATGCCGTACTGGTTATTCATAAAATTGAATATAAGCGGAAGTCCGCCCCTGTATTCTCCTTCCCAGAGTTTTTTATACTGGTCCATAACGGCAAGGCATATGCCTTCCCATACAGGCCCGCATCCCATGGAGGCGTCTCCTATATTTGCTATAACGATCCCCTTTTTTCTGTTTATCTTTTTGAAAAGAGCAGCTCCCACTGATATATCTCCTGAGCCGCCCACTATTGCATTGTTGGGATAAATTCCAAACGGCGGGAAGAAAGCGTGCATTGACCCTCCCAATCCCCTGTTAAAGCCGGTTTGTCTCGCAAATATCTCAGCAAGCGTCCCATAGAGCAGAAAATCAACAGCCAGGTCTTTTATGTCCCCGTTTCTCTTATCACTGTCAACCGCTTTAAGTACGCAGCCCTGCAGATATCCCTCCATTATTTCAACCAGCTCGTCCTCAGGTGTCTTCTCAATTGCAGACAGCCCCTTGGCTATAATCTCGCCGTGGCTCCTGTGTGACCCGAATATGTGGTCATCCCTGTCAAGCAGAAATGCCTGCCCCACAACGGCAGCTTCCTGTCCTATCGAAAGGTGCGCAGGGCCCGGGTGGGTATACCCTATACCGTTGTACCCGCTTGTGGTCTTTATGTCATTTAGCATAGTTTCAAATTCACGGATAATGGCCATATCCCTGAATATCCTCATGAATTCCTGTTTTGTATAGTTTTCCTTCTCATCCTCAACAGTTTTCTGATATTTGTTAACCGGTATACTCTTAAACTTTATGCTTCCCTTTTTCCTTTTCTCAGCCGGATCTATAAACTGGCTTTTTGGCATCTTTGTACACTCCCTTTGGTTGGTTTTTCTGTTTTACATAAGCTCGTCAGCAGCAAAAACAGCCTCCCTTATAATCTCCGAAACAGTAGGGTGCGGAAACACCAGCTCCTCAATGTCGTCAATCCTCATCTCTGTTTCAATCATAAGGCCGGCTCCGTAAATAATTTCCGAAGAATAGTTTCCTATCATGTGAGCACCCTTGAGTGTCCTGTGTTTTTTATCCAAAACAATCTTTATTATGCCCCTTCCTCCCTCGTTTTCAGCAACATACCTGCCGCTGTACCTCATGGAAATCTTAACCATCTCAACATCCATACCCTTTTGCCGTGCGCTTTCTTCTGTTTCCCCTATAACCGAGACTTCAGGGTTGGTGTATATGACGGCGGGTATCGCATTGTACCTGACCCTGTCAAGCTTTCCAAGCATATTGCTGACACATACTTCAGCTTCTCTGTATGCTGTATGGGCAAAAAGGGAAATACCATTTACGTCGCCTGCCGCATATGCTCCCGGGATGTTTGTCCTGCACATGTCATCTGTCCTTACTGCCCCCTTATAAACCTCTATTCCCGCATTTTCAAGGCCAATTCCTTGTGTTACAGGCCTGCGGCCCACACTCAGCAGTACCTTGTCGCATTCAATCGTAGTCTTTTCACCGCTGTGCTCAAACACAACATAACTGTTTCCGACTTTCACAACCTTTGAGTCAAACTTGAATTCTATTCCCTTTTTGCTGTATTCTTCAACCAGCATTCCGGTTATTTCCCTGTCTGTGTCCCCCGCAACATGGTCAAGCATTTCTATAACCGTAACGCTGCTGCCGGCAGAGTTGAAATATGAGGCCAGCTCAAGCCCCACAACCCCTCCGCCTATGATTGCTATTGAACCGGGGAGCGCAGAGAGGTCAAACACTTCCCTGTTTGTCAGTACAAAACCATTTTCTAACCCTTCCTTCAGCCCGTCAATAGGTGGTATTACGGGCATGGAACCGGTAGCAACAAGCAGTCTTCTGCCCGAAAATTCTTCCTCTCCGGCTGCAACTGTAAACCCTTCACTGCTCCTTCCCATTATAACCGCAGTATCGTTTACCGTTTTGACCCCGTTTTTTTTAAGCTTTGATTCAACCCCCGAAACAAGGGTCCTGACTACCTTGTTTTTGCGCCTTACCACCACTGCATGGTTCAGTCTTGCGCCTTCGGTCGTTACCCCGTACTTATCTGAATTCCTTGCATAATCATAAATCTTTGCTGAATGAAGAAAGGTCTTGGATGGTATGCAGCCTTCATTCAGGCATACCCCTCCTATTGAACGCTTTTCAAACAGCAGTGTTTCAAGACCCTCCTGTCCTGCACGCTCACAGGCCAGGTATCCTGCCGGGCCGCCGCCAATTACTATAAGGTCATAAGCCATTTATGTATCACTCCTATCTGGCCAGCAAAAGCTCAAAGCTTTCCAGCCATTTCACAAGTGCCTGCAGGAACCTGGCCGCAGGCGCTCCGTCAACCGCCCTGTGGTCGAAAGTGAGGGACAGTCCCATAGCCGGGTATGCTTCAAAGCCGTCTTCAACTTCCCTTATCCTCTGTACTATTGTGTTAACACCAAGTATTCCTGTCTGGGGAGGATTAATCACCGGGGTAAAAGACTCAATCCCAAGTGTCCCGAGATTGGTGACGGTAAATGTACCATTCTTTAACACATCAGGGTTTATAGTCCCCTTCCTGCATTCATCAGACAGCTCTTTTATCTCCCTGGAAATACTATCCAGAGACTTTCTGTTTGCATTGAATATTGTAGGAACCATTAGCCCCCGGTCTGTATCAACCGCAACACCCATGTTTACATCCTCAAATATTCTTAATGTGTCATCAAGAAAGTGGGCATTGAACTCCGGATAATCCTCAATCACTCTTGACACTGCAAAAAGCACAATATCATTGATTGTAATGTTAGCCAGATCAGCGCCATCCCTGCCTGCCTTGACCTTCTTCCGGAATTCCAGCACCGATGTGGCATCATATGTGGAATTCAGGGTTAACTGGGCTGTTGTTGAAAGGGAATGATGCATCTGCTTTGCAATGACCTTCCTTATGTTTGTAAGCTTAAAATCTTCATAGCCGCTTTCCTTGATATTCTGCAGGTCTTCCGTAGTCACCCTGCCTCCAAGTCCGGTTGCCAAAGCCGCTCTTGTGGACATCCTGCCCTCGCTCTGTACCTTCCTTATGTCCTTTTCGATTATCCTCCCCTGTGGCCCGGAACCCTTAATGCCGCTGTAATCCGCTCCGGTTTTTTGGGCAAGGTTTCTTGCACGGGGTGAAATGCCTGATGCGCCGGTACTTACTGCCTGTTCAGGCTTTTCATTCTTTTCAGGTTCGCTCTTCTTCTTTTCCGGCTCTTTTTCAGGTTGGATATCCGAAGGTTTAAACTGTGATACGTCTTCGCCTTGCTCTCCTATAACGCATACGTTTGTAAGAACCGGAACATCCTCTCCCTCTTCAAAGAATATCTCAAGCAGCGTGCCTTCCTGCTCAGCCTCTTCATCAAAGGTAGCCTTGTCTGTCTCAAACGTGAACAGCACGTCTCCCTTTTCTACCTTGTCTCCTTTTTTCTTGTGCCACCTGGCAATGATGCAGCTTTCAACCGACTGCCCCTGCCTGGGCATTATCACCGGTACAGCCATGTCCATCCTCCTATAGTATGATATTTTTTTACTTAACAGTGTTAGCTTCTATCAAAAATCAGTTATATTTTATCAGACAGTCTTTTCACTGTCAACATTAACTTTTGCCTTTTCAAGCGCTTCTGCTGCCAGATAAGAGCTCCTTACCAGCGGTGCGGAAGACACATGCCTAAACCCCTCCGCAAGCGCCATCTTCCTGTATTCCGCGAACATCCCGGGATGAATATACTCCACAACAGGATGGTGCGCCTCCGAAGGAGCAAGGTACTGCCCTACCGTCAGGAAATCACACCCTGTACTGCGGAGGTCTCTGAAAACTTCATACACCTCATCCCTTTCTTCTCCCAGGCCCAGCATTATTCCTGATTTGGTAAATATATTGCCGCTTTGCTTTTTTACACTGTCCAATAGTTCAAGCGACCGCCTGTAATCAGCCTGCGGCCGTACACTCCTGTATAACCTGGGAACAGTCTCAACATTGTGGTTTATTATCTCAGGTTTTGAATCCACAACCTTTTTAAGTGCTTCCCTGTCTCCCTTGAAATCGGGTATCAGTACTTCTGCAACCGCATCCGTCAGCCTGTGTATTTCTTCAACAGTCCCTGCAAAATGTCCTGCGCCTCCATCCGGCAGGTCATCCCTTGTAACGGATGTTATGACAGCATGCTTTAATCCCAGCTCCCTGACAGCCCGTGCAACATGCCCGGGTTCTTCGTCATCAACCTGCTGCGGTACTCCTGATTCCACGTTACAGAATGTACAGTTCCTGGTACAAACCCTGCCCAGTATCATGAAAGTGGCTGTCTTCCTGCTGAAGCACTCCATGCGGTTAGGACAGTTTGCCTCATCACATACTGTGTTAAGGGACAGCCTCTTTAGAATTTCCTCTACCTGCTGCTGTTCCCCTGTTCTTCTAAGCTTTATCCTGAGCCATTCAGGCTTTTTTCCCATTATACTGTACCTCCCTCACATCAGCGTACCCGTAAACCCTGCTGAAAAAACCTTCCACCAGACCGGTCAACCGGTTATAATCCTGCTTGCGGCCCAGCAGTTTCTCAAGCGAGGTTACCCCCCTGTCTGAAAGCCCGCAGGGATTGATCCACCCGAAGTGTTCAAGCCTGGTATTGACATTGAAGGCAAAGCCGTGCATTGTCACCCACTTCTTCACTGCTATGCCTATAGCGGTTATTTTACTGCTTCCCACCCACACCCCGGTATATGTTCCATCTTCCCTGTGGGCGCTTATTTCGAATTCTTCTTCAAGCAACCTTATGAAAACCTCCTGCAGGTTCCAGACAAACTTCCGGACGTCCCTGTTATGCTCCTTGAGATCAATGACAGGGTATCCTACAATCTGACCGGGACCGTGATATGTCACATCTCCGCCCCTGCTTACCTCATAAATGGTTACGCCTTCTTTTTTCATCATCTCATCAGTTATGTAAATATTCTGATGATTTGCCCTTCTTCCAAGTGTTATTACAGGCGGGTGCTCCACAAGCACAAGCGTATCGGGTATTTCCCCTTCCTGCCTGCGCCTTAAAAGGTGCTTTTGTATACCCAGTGCCTTACCATAATCTGTTCTTCCCAGCCTTAATATCTCCAGTATCATAGCATTCAGTCCCTTTGCCTATATGCCTTGAGCATTTTCAAGCAGGTACTTCTCCGCCTGTTCACACCACAAACCGTTATTGTTTTCAACGAT
>CAYYGK010000063.1:0-13228 GCA_964471145.1 uncultured Eubacteriales bacterium
GTGGAGGAATTCTTCCCGCCTCAGAAGGAGGATTACCCCGGAGCAATTGAAGAAGAGGTAATGCTGAGGGAGGATATGGGTGAAGACGCCTGAAAACACCTCATGCATAAAGGGGCAGATATGGTCTGCTCCTTTGTCATGTTACATTGCCCTTCCGGGTATGAGCATATCTGCAAGGCCGTATACCAGAGCACCAATCATTGCTCCAGGCAGTGTGACACTGTATCCTTTAACAAAAAAACCTGTAAAGTATATTATAGCTGCAGCTAAAATGAAACCTGTCACCCCCCTGCCGAAAGGTGCTGCATCAAAACCGGTAACTTTGAGCAATGCATAATCAAGTGCCGCAAGCACTACAGCTGCAAACAGCAACGGCCACAGTCCGGAAATTGAAAATGCAGGGGTAATAAACGCTGTTACAGCAAGAACAACCGTACCTACTGCCACTCTTGAAACAAAATGAGTAAGGCTTATACGGCCTGTATGTGTCCGGCTTTCATTATGAGTCATGTCAAAACTCCTTTTAATATTGTCTTAAAGTATATATTCTGACCACGGGCTGCAGCATATATGCAATAATATTGATTAGTATAAGACAGACAGATTTCATCCTATAAGCGTAAAAAATATTGATATTTTTGGAAAGCGGAAGTATAATATAACTGAGGTGAGTATATTGATTACAGTTTCTGAAGCGTTGGATGCTGTTGACAGCAATGAGGGTTTTTGGACTGCATTTGGAGATTTTTTAGATGAATTCTATCGACAATCTAATCAAATCAGACAGCAAATGATTGCACAAGAGCCAATTTGTTGTGTAAAAGTTAATAAGGCATACAAGGCATTGTTTGCAGCTGCAGTTCATAAGCTTGCTAATGATTATAAGCTTGAAGTTCCTCCCTGGGTGTGGAAAAAAGAGTATTACATGAAGGAAGAGCCATTCTTTGATTGTAATGCAAAGGGGAATTTACGCTTGCTGTTTATGTATAAATCTCCTACTGAATTTAAGCATAGAAACTTATTTGTGGATGAAAATATTTTAGTTAGAGTATGAAGGTGTTTTGTAAATGCTAAAAAAAGATGAACTTATAAAATATTTAGAAATTTTGGCTGAGCGATTGGCAAGAAAAAATTTGCGTGGTGAGATAATCCTGACAGGAGGCGCAGTGATGTGCCTAGTGCATTCCGCAAGAGATATGACAAAGGATATTGATGCTTTATATGAGCCAAAAAGCGATATCAACAGGCTGGTAGAAAACATAGCAGATGAATATGGATTGCCAAAGGATTGGCTTAATGACAGTGTTAAAGGATTTGTTAATGAAAACGTAGAAACCCAGGAATTCATGCGATATGGCAGCCTGAAAATTTCTGCTGTAACTCCTGACTACTTATTGGCTATGAAATTGATGTCCTCCAGAGTAGAAGGACAGGATTATAATGATATAAAATTTCTATTTAAAAAATTAGAAATTACGAATCTAAGACAAGCAGAACGGGTAATAAAAAGATTCTTTTCTGTTAGCAGAGTTTTGCCTAAAACAATGTATGTAATTGAGCAGTGTCTTGAAGAAATACAGCAAGAAAAATTGGGAGCGGATTAGAAAGCATGACAATACAAGATGCAGCTTCAATCTGGAGGAGACAAGGGATTTTATCAAAATACTTACAAGAATACTCCGGCAGGCAGCGACTATCCAAAGGTGGAGATAAACGTAGCCGAACATGCTTATGGAAGCGAGTGGGGAATCTCTGTTCATCCAATGGATCTGATAATAGACGAGGCACATAGCGTGCATGTGTATGCGCATGAATTTTCACATACCTTGGATTACAGGAACAGCGGAACAATAGTAAAATCGTTTTCCGAGTCATTCGCTATCCTGAATGCCTGGAAGGCAATTAATGTATATGGCGCGAAACGGTTTACATTTAACCCGGATAATTATTATCATTTCCCTAATGAAAAGGAGGCGCTGGCAGATTTTGAAAGCTATTACCGTGATATAAAAGTCTGGGATGCTTATCTTTCGGGTTACAGATTCGGGCTCTTAAAAATGTTTTCAGGGATTTTACTGTCTGGTATGAAGAAAACAGGGATAATTATTTTAAACGTGTCGAAATGTCAGATTCTGAAGGTTCCATGGAAGGCATTTCGGAAGATATTGTAATGCATGTTATTAACAAGACTTTTCAGGGATATTCGGAATACAAATATATAAAGGGGCAAAACCCTGTTTTGAAATTCGGTGAAGGTTTTACACTGGCACAGTATTATGGTTATGACGTGAAAGGGATATCGGGGCTGTTTTACTCTGCCGGAAATAATACTTTGAAATTCTACGATTCGGATCATAAACTGATACATATTGCTTCTATAAGTAACAATACATTCAGGCTTGACGTGCCCGGGGCGCTGGGAATTGTCGTAACAGGTGACTTAGGTCTTTTCTGTGTTCGGCCGGAATTTAATGAAATTATGGAAACTAAACGACATTGATATGATATGCAATAACATTGATCAATGCCGTATTGAATTGATTTGAATGATTTGCTAAAATAGAAGCACCGCACAGGCGGCAGGAAACGGAGGAATGTAATAATGAAGATTTACAATACAATGACCAGAAAGAAAGAAGAATTCATACCGCTTGCAGAAAACCATGTACGGATATACTCCTGCGGACCTACGGTATATAACTATTTTCACATAGGCAATGCGCGCCCGTTTATCATATTTGACCTGTTAAGAAGGTATCTTGAGTACAGGGGATACAGCGTAACTTTTGTACAGAACTTTACAGATATAGATGATAAGATGATTATGAATGCAAAGATGGAAGGCATAACTGTTAAGGAACTTGCAGAGCGATTTATCAGGGAGTATACTATCGATGCTCAAGGACTTGGTATTAAAAAGGCGGATGTAGCACCAAGGGCCACAGAGAATATTGATGCAATTATTGATATGGTCAAAACCCTTGAGGAGAAGGGATATGCGTATGAGGCAGACGGGGATGTGTATTTTGATACCGGAAAGTTCAATGGGTACGGCGGGCTGTCAGGACAAAACCTGGAGGAACTTGAGGAGGGTGCACGTATAAAAGTTGGGGAGAAAAAGAAAAATGCAATGGATTTCACCCTCTGGAAGGCACAGAAGCCTGGAGAGCCGGCCTGGGACAGCCCGTGGGGAAAGGGAAGGCCGGGCTGGCACATAGAGTGTTCCACAATGGCAAACAGGTATCTGGGTGAAACCGTAGATATACACTGTGGAGGACAGGATCTGGTGTTTCCTCACCATGAGAATGAGATTGCCCAGAGCGAGGCTGCAAACGGAAAACCATTTGCAAGATACTGGATGCACAATGCGTTTTTAAACGTAGACAATGAGAAGATGTCAAAATCCAGGGGGAACTTCTTTACCGTAAGGGACATTGCAAAGCACTATGATTACCAGGCCATAAGGTTTTTCATGCTTTCAGCACACTACCGCAGTCCGCTGAATTTCAGTGAGGACCAGATGAAACAGGCACAAAACTCTCATGAAAGGATATGCAACTGCTATTCCAACCTCCAATACCTTATTGATAACTCACAAGAGACAGGCCTTAATGAAGATGAAAAAAAGACCTGGGGGGAGCTGTCTTCCTGCAGGAAGAAATTCATTGAGGCAATGGACGATGACCTTAACACGGCAGATGCGCTGGCAGCGGTTTTTGAACTGGTCAGGGAGTCCAATACAAGGATAAGCACAGGAAGTTCAAAAGGGCTTGTCAGGATGGTAATGAAGCTGATGGAGGAGCTGACAGGGCTTCTGGGACTGGAGATTGGCGGAGGGGCAGGAAAGATTGACAAAGAAGTGGAAGGAATGATAAAGGAGCGCGAAAAGGCAAGACAGGAGAAGAACTATGCACGTGCAGACAGTATAAGGGACAGCCTGGCAGACAAGGGCATTATACTTGAGGACACTCCACAGGGCACAAGATGGAAGCGCAGGTAAGAATTTTAAAAGCCTTGACATAGCTAAAAATTTTAGCTATAATAGCACCAAAACAGCTAAATGGAGTGAAACAGATGTACGTAAATGCAACGGATCTTAAGAACAAACTGGGAGAATACCTTGAAGCCTGTTTAAATGATGATGTAATCATAACAAGACATGGGAAGGAGTATGCAGTTCTTAAGGGAATCAAAGATGGGAATATTGTAAATGAGGAATCTGCGGCCTGTAACTATGCTGATACAAAAAGCAGCATCGGTAAAATGACATATAAGGAGTTTAAAAGATTTACAGAGAATACTGAAGAGCGATATGAATTGATAGACGGACATGTTTATATTATGGCATCTCCCAAAGTTTATCATCAATTTGCACTTTCCAAATTATATGGAGCATTTTTCAACTGGTTTGAAGGAAAAAATTGCATACCTTTTTTTGCGCCCTTTGATATTACACTTAACCTTCAAAGAGAAAATCCTGATGTAGTTCAGCCTGACCTTATAGTAATCTGCGACCTGGATGACCACCTGGCTGATAATGGTTACTATATGGGTGTGCCTTCACTTTTAGTTGAAATACTATCAGAATCCACAAAAAG
The DNA here is from genome assembly GCA_964471145.1 of uncultured Eubacteriales bacterium. GTDB lineage: Bacteria > Bacillota > Clostridia > Acetivibrionales > STF1-152 > CAYYGK01. Next base: position 4,599 of record CAYYGK010000063.1, read on the forward strand.
AAAGGATTTGATTACAAAGCTTAACCTTTATATGAATTCAGGTGTCAGTGAATACTGGATTGTAAACTGTGGAAACGGGGAAATAACCATATATAAGTTTGAAGACAAAAACATTAAGGACAACAAGACCTTCATAACCGGGATGACCTGTAAATCATTTATTTTTGAAGGTCTTGAAATTAACACAGATGGATTATTCATGAAGGAGTAATTTGATTATGCTGGTACCTAAGGCAAAACCTCAGAAACTTAATGTGGAACAATGGGATGAGGTAACTCCGTATGAAAACAAGATGGAGTTGATTAATGGAGAAGCTCTGTGGGGGGGTGAAGAAAGGGACAGGATGCTTCTTGGATTAGTTTACAACACAGGATTGGAGCACTTTGTGAATATTCTTCCTGAAAGCTCCAAAGAAGAGCTTAAAAATATACTGGAAGAATAATTGCTGTGATTGCTTATTAATATTGATTTAGCATTTTTGGTGGAAAAAAACCTGTAGTTGTAATATAATAGATACTGAAATTAAATAAATGTGGATGAAGGATGCGGGAGATATCCGGATAAGTATTTCCGGGAGCCGAAGAAGCAAGCCCTGTCTGTAGCTGACTGCAGGGTGAATCTTTCAGGCAGAAGGGACCGTTTCCTGACACGACTCTGAAGAGCCGTACTAACGGCACCGAAGGAGCAATATCCTTTCAGGATAGAATCTCTCAGGTTATAAAACGGAGGAAGATGGCGTATAATCGCTGTCTTCCTTTTATTTTGCAGTTACGGGAGGCTTGCAAGATGAAAAGAACACCACTTTATGACATGCATTTAAAGTACGGGGGCAAAATGACTGACTTTCAGGGATGGGCTCTTCCGGTCAGTTATGGCAGCGGTATTATAAGTGAACATAATGCTGTAAGAAAGCATGCAGGATTGTTTGATGTTTCTCATATGGGAGAGCTTATGATCGAAGGAAAGAATGCGGGAGAGTTCCTTGATGGCATGGTCACCAACAGCATTGCCCGAATGAAGGATGGCAGTGCCACTTATACTCCTGTGTGCCGGCCTGATGGAGGGACGGTTGATGATGTCCTGGTTTACAGGCTTGATTCAGAAAGGTATATGGTTGTTGTAAATGCTTCAAATACGCACAAGGACTATGAATGGTTCAAAAACAACGCAAAGGGCAGGACTACAGTGACTGATGTTTCCTGTGACTATGTACAGCTTGCGGTACAGGGGCCTGCATACGGGCATATACTCCAGCAGATAACCAGACAGAACCTTTCAGAGATTAAGTTCTTCCGTTTCTGCGACAGAGCAGATATGGGAGGAACCAGCGTACTGATCTCCAGGACAGGATATACAGGCGAAGACGGTTTTGAAATATATGCAGACCCTGATGATGCAGAAACACTGTGGGAAATAATATTGGATAAGGGAAAGGAAGAATTGATGGTTCCTGCGGGGCTGGGTGCAAGAGACACACTGAGACTTGAAGCGGCGCTGCCTCTTTACGGCAGTGAACTCAGCGAGGGTATAACACCAGTTGAGGCAGGGCTTGACAGGTTTATAGATTTCAATAAGAGTTTCATTGGCAGAGATGCACTCCTTGCGGGAAAGAAGGATAGCTGTGCCAGAAGGATTGCAGGGTTTGAGATGATGGAAAGGGGGCTGCCCAGGAGCGGGTATAAAGTAACCTGGGAAGGCAGAGAAGCAGAATTTGTTACAAGCGGAGGGTATTCTCCAACGCTGAACAGGAACATAGGGATGGCCCTTATTGATTCAGAGCATGCGGTTGCTGGAAAGAAAATCGAGATAGCCATAAGGGGCATAGGCCGCAGGGCTGTTATTGTAAAACTGCCCTTTTATAAAAGGAAAAAGAAACAGGAGGCTTGATAGATATGGATGTAAGGGAAGGTTTGTTCTATACCAAAAACCATGAGTGGCTTAGGAAAGAAGGAGAATTGGTGTATGTAGGCATTACAGATTATGCTCAGGATGCCATGGGAGACATAGTTTTTGTTGAACTGCCTGAAAAGGGTAGCAGCCTGGAGGCTGACAGCATACTGGGTGTGGTGGAATCGGTAAAGGCAGCTTCGGATGTATACTGTCCGGTATCGGGAACCGTAAAAGACGTAAACAGCAAACTTGAAGATGACCCAGGCAGTATAAATTCCGACCCATATGGAAGCTGGATTGCTGCCTTGGAGACTATGGACTCTGAAGAGGCGGAGGCATTTATGAGTGCCGGTGAGTACAGACAGTTCTGTGAAGAGGAGGAGTGATGATGCCGGCATACATACCTGTAACCGGGCAGCAACAAAAAGAAATGCTGCAGGAAATAGGCAAAACCAGCATTGATGAGCTGTTCAGTGACATCCCCTGGGGAATAAGATTAAAAAGGCCGCCAGGGCTTCTTCCGGGCATGGCTGAAAATGAGCTGGTCAGACATATGAAAGGTATAGAGGGTAAAAATGCTTCTTGTGATGAATACGTCTGCTTCCTGGGAGCGGGGGCATATGACCACTATATACCATCTGCTGTAAGTCATATTGTATCCAGGTCCGAGTTTTACACATCCTATACCCCCTACCAGCCGGAGTTCAGCCAGGGTATGCTGCAGGCCATGTTTGAATACCAGACAATGATTTGCACCCTGACCGGCATGGAGGTTTCAAATGCTTCCATGTATGATGGTTCAACAGCGCTGGCAGAGGCTGCGATGATGGCCTGCTCGATTACACGCAGGGACAGCATACTGGTTCCCAGGTCTGTACACCCCGAATACCGACAAGTGCTTAAGACATATGCTGGCTATTGCGGATTCAGGGTAACAGAGACAGATTATGTTACAGAAACCGGCAGAGCCGATATGGACCAACTCGCCGGGCTGATGGATGATAATACTGCGGCGGTTGTTCTACAGAGCCCGAATTTCTTTGGTGTTGTAGAGGAGCTTGACAAGGCAGGTAGTCTTCTGGAAGGGAAAAAAAGCCTTTTCATTGCAAGTACGGACCCTGTTTCTCTGGCCGTGCTCAAAAGTCCAGGGGAAGCGGGAGCAGATATAGTAACCGGTGAAGGGCAGCCACTGGGAAATCCCCTGGCATGGGGAGGGCCGTATGTGGGATTCTTTGCGGTGAAGTCCAGGCATATGCGTAAGATGCCCGGCAGGGTAGTGGGCCGTACTAAAGATGCACAGGAAAGAACAGCGTATGTGCTTACGATACAGGCCCGTGAGCAGCATATACGCAGGGAAAAGGCCACCTCCAACATATGTTCAAACCAGGCATTGAATGCTCTGGCCGCAGCAGCATACATGTCGGTTACAGGAAAGGCAGGGCTTGAAAAGGTTGCCCGGATGTGTGTGAAAAATTCAAGGTATGCACTGGAAAGGCTTTGTGACACCGGTGCTGTCAGACCTCTTTTTAACGCACCGTTTTTCAGGGAGTTTGCAGTAAGGATCAGTAGTAATGTCGGAGAAATAAACCGCAAACTGTTTGACAACGGCATTATTGGTGGTCTTGACCTGGGAAGATACTACCCTGAACTGAAGAACTGCTGGCTGGTTGCGGTTACGGAGAAGCAGACCGCCAGGGAGATTGAATTGATGGCGGAGATAGCGGGGGAGGCATGTTCTGATGAAGGAGAGTTTTAAAACCATATTCGAAAAGGGCTCACCCGGAAGGGGTACACGGTATGTGCCGGATTGTGACCTGACCGAAGAGGATCTTAATGAATATTTCGGAGAGGGACTGCTCAGAAAGGAAGGTCCCGGCTTACCTGAGGTGTCGGAGCATGAGGCGGTCAGGCACTATACAGGGCTTTCAGAGAGGAACCATGGTGTGGACAGCGGTTTCTATCCGCTTGGTTCATGTACAATGAAATATAATCCGAAAGTCAACGAGGATATTGCAGGTATGAGGGGATTTTCAGGTGTGCATCCATACCAGCAGCCTGATACTGTACAGGGGTGCCTGCAGGTTATTTATGAACTGGACAGGATGCTTTCGGAGATAACAGGGATGGACCGCTTTACCATGCAGCCTGCTGCAGGCGCACATGGTGAACTTACAGGGCTTTTCATTATACGGGCTTATCACAGCAGGAGAGGAGACAGCAAAAGGAAAAGGATAATTGTGCCTGATACGGCGCATGGTACAAATCCCGCATCAGCTTCGGTTGCCGGATTTGAAGTTGTGGAGGTGAAGTCGGACAGCAGGGGCAATATTGACAGCAGTTCACTACGTGAGGTTATGGATCAAACAGTTGCGGGGCTGATGATGACCAATCCCAACACCCTGGGACTTTTTGAGGAGAATATAGAGGAAGTTTCACATATTGCACATGATGCTGGAGCACTGCTTTATTATGACGGGGCCAATGCAAATGCAGTAATGGGATTGTGCAGGCCGGGAGACATGGGATTTGACATAGTTCATCTCAATCTGCACAAGACCTTTTCAACACCTCATGGAGGAGGTGGCCCCGGTTCAGGTCCGGTGGGAGTGAAAAAAAACCTTGAAGGCTTCCTTCCAGTTCCGGTTGTTGAGAAGGAAAATGGCTGCTACTTGCTTGAGTATGACAGACCCCACTCCATAGGAAGAGTCAGGGCCTTTTATGGTAATTTTCTTGTTGCCCTTAAGGCATATGCATATATATCTGCAATGGGGCCTGAAGGATTAAAGAGTGTTTCTCAAACTGCGGTGCTCAATGCCAATTACCTTGTGAACAGACTCAAAGATACATACAGACTTCCGTTTGACAGGACATGCATGCACGAATTTGTACTGAGTGCTGACCGACAGAAGGAAAACGGTATCTCAGCCATGGATATTGCAAAAAGGCTGATGGATTTCGGATTTCATCCACCAACCGTATATTTCCCCCTTATTGTTAAGGAGGCAATGATGATTGAACCTACTGAGACAGAAACACCTGAAACACTGGAGCGTTTTGCCAGGGTATTAGTGGCTATAGCGCATGAAGCAAAGCAAAATCCTGATATTGTAAAAAGTGCCCCTCATTATACCCCGGTATCAAGGCCTGATGAGGCTATGGCAGCAAGGAAACCGGTACTCAGGTGGGAAGAGGATAAGAAGGGTTGACCCAAACGCAGGAGAAATATATAATCAGCACAGGGATGAATATGCACATTAATACTGGGGGTATATGAGATAAATACGGATATATACTATTTCTCCGGTACAGGCAACTCATTTGTTGTTGCCAGGGACATAGCGGAAAGGCTAAACGGAAAGCTTATACCCATCGCTTCTCTTATTAATGAGTCTGTTATCCATACGGATGCAGACACAATAGGTATAGTATACCCTGTATATTATGCTGATCTTCCATTCATCGTCAGGAGATTTTGTGAAAAGCTTGAGGGCATTTCGGACAGGTACTTATTCGCTGTGTGTACATATGGAGGGGCAGCAGGCATATCTATAAAAAGCCTGAGTAGTTGTATTTCAAAGAGTGGAGGGGTGCTTTGGGCAAAATATGGTGTTCATATGCCTCAGAATGCGTTCAGGAAACCCTGGGAAGACTATGACAGGCTGTACATGAAGTGGAGAAGTAAGCTGGATAATATAAAAGAGAACACGGAAGCCCGTAAAAAGGGGATTTTTCCGGACAGCCATATTTTGAACCTGATGGGTATGCCTTTTAACCGGTTTTTAATTCGTATGGCCAGAAACTCACTGGCAAAGTATCCGGGTTCGTCGCCGGATATGACGATGGAAGAACTTGTTCACAATGCAGACACAGCATTCAGGACAGATGAGAACTGTATCGGCTGCGGTATTTGTGCAAAAGTATGTCCGGTAAGCAACATAAAGATTGAAAACAAAAGGCCTGTCTGGCTTCACCACTGCCAGAACTGCCTGGCATGCTACAACTGGTGCCCTGTAAAAGCTATTAAAGGCGGAATTTCCCAGGAAGGCTTCTATTACCGCTGTCCGTCTGCAAGTGTATCTGACATATCGGGTAAGAAGAGTAGATGAAAGGGTATAAGCTGTGGACGATTTTTGCAGGATGATAACTGAAAAAGCAAACATGGATGACAGGGATGTTGATGACCTGTCACCTCTTGTGCTGGCATATATAGGTGATTCTGTTTATGACTTATTCATAAGGACATGCCTTGTCTCAAGAGGTGGAAAGAAGGTGGGTAGCCTGCACAGGGGTTCTATCCAATACGTAAGAGCAGGTTCCCAGTGCAGTGTGCTTGAAAAGATCTCTGACAGTCTTACCGATGAGGAAAAGGATGTAGTGAGGAGAGGGAGGAATTCTAATCCTTCAACAGTTCCCAGGAATGCAGATATGGCTGAGTACCGTCGTGCTACCGGATTTGAGGCACTGCTGGGATACCTCTACCTGAAAAAGAAGATTCCACGCCTTATGGAAATACTGGGCGAGTGCATGTGATTTAAAAAGAGGGATGGATATGGGAAAGTCTAAAAACAAGGAGCACAAAGCAGGGAGAGCAACAGCCGGGCAGGGCAGGGAGGGTATGATTGAGGGAAGAAACCCTGTATTGGAAGCGCTGAAGGCCGGACATGACCTTAATAAGCTGCTTGTGTCCAGGAACAGCACAGAGGGCTCCATAAAAAAAATAAAGGCCCTGGCTAGAAGTAAGGGAACAGTGGTACAGGAAGTAGACAGGCATGTGCTGGATACTGTGTCCGTGACAGGAGCACACCAGGGCGTTATTGCATATGCTGCTGCAGCAGGCTATGTAAAAGTAGAGGACATTCTTGAGAATGCACGCAGCAGGGGGGATGACCCCTTTATTCTGGTTCTGGACGGTCTCACTGACGGACGCAATCTCGGATCTGTCATCAGGACGGCGGAATGTGCAGGGGTGCACGGAGTCATAATACCCAGGCACAGGTCGGCTCAGCTTGACAGTTTTGTTGCAAAGGCTTCAGCAGGAGCGGTTGAATATGTACCGGTTGCAAGGGTGACGAATATTTCACGTACGCTTGACTACCTGAAGGAAAACAGGATATGGGTTGCAGGAACCGATTCAGGAGGAGACAAGGCATTCTATGAATGGGATCTTACCGGCCCCATAGCCCTTGTTGTAGGGAGTGAAGGCAGCGGCATGAGGAGGCTGGTTTCGGAGAAGTGTGATTATATAGTGAGGATTCCCGTTGCGGGCTCGGTTTCATCACTTAATGCCTCGGTTGCCGCCGGTATTGTCATGTATGAGGTGTACAGACAGAGAAACTGTTGATAAGTCAGGCGGGTTCATTTAATGGGTACGGGCTTGGATTATATTATAATAGACGCATACAATGTTATCAATTCCTGGAATGACTTGATAGACATACGGAATGAACCGCTGGAGGACTGCAGGGAAAAACTGCTTGATATGCTGTCCAACTACCAGGGGTATACAAGTGTAAACATGATAGTTGTATTTGATGCTCATCTGCGTAATTCCAGGAAGGAGAAGGTTGAGGTGTTTGACAACCTTACCGTAGTATTTACAAAAAGGAACCAGACAGCCGATAGTTATATTGAGAGACTTGTATACAGACTTTCAAAGGATTATACAGTAGGGGTGGTTACTTCCGACTATCTTGAACAGAGGATAGTATTAAGCGGGGGTGGCGTTAGGATAACGCCAAGGGAACTGAGGAGCAGGATGTTTAAAGCGAACAGTGAGGTTGTGTCACGCAAACCCCGGCACGGCATCCGGGGGAATAATGTTTTGGACAGTGCAGCCCCGGAGCTCTTAAAACTGCTGGATGAGATGAGGAAGGCCGGGCAGTAAGGCCGGCAATGACTTGACATAAGACTGTTGTTACCATATAATTGAGTGTGTTACGGTTTTGTTAAGGAAATACAGCTAACACTTGTTTTATGGGGGGCTTGGTGTGAGTTATCCATCGCATGCTGAGGTATCCGGTATGTTTGAAGGCATGCTGGATGAAGAGATTGTCGCATATGCCAGGGAAGGTAATGATATTGCCCTCGAGTACATAATAAGGAAATACAGAAGTTTTGTGCGCGCCAAGGCAAGGACGTACTTCCTTATTGGTGCCGACCGTGAAGATATTATCCAGGAAGGCATGATCGGTTTATTTAAAGCCATAAGAGATTTTAAAGAGGACAAGCTGTCCTCTTTCAGGGCATTTGCGGAATTATGTATAACAAGACAGATTATAACAGCCATAAAAACAGCAACAAGACAGAAACACATCCCGCTTAATTCGTATGTATCATTAAACAGGCCAATATTTGATGAAGAGTCTGACCGCACACTGCTTGATATAATTTCTGAAGACAGCATAACAGATCCTGAACAACTGATAATCAGCAGAGAGGAACTTGACGGAATTGAGTGTAAAATCAGTGAGGTACTGAGCTGCCTTGAATGGAAAGTGCTTTCTCTTTACCTTGAAGGCAAGTCATACCAGGAGATAGCTGTTGATCTCAAAAGAGATGTAAAGTCTATAGATAATGCACTTCAAAGGGTCAAACGCAAGCTGGAGCGCAACCTCAGAAAAGAAAGAACATATCGTGTTAGAAGAGGTTAGAGCAATATGCGTTGTTAAGCCTATTTAAGCAGCGCATACTAAATTTAGTATATTAAATTACTGGCAGCTCAACATTTAGTATGACTGCC
>CAYYGK010000064.1:0-10608 GCA_964471145.1 uncultured Eubacteriales bacterium
GTAAGACCAAGATACTGCATTTCTATTTCACTGTCAAAAAGCGCCATCTTGAATATGTCCTCTATCGAATAATCCTTGCTGTATCTGTTGCCCATTTCCATAGCTTTTTCCCGGGAGGGTGCAACACCTGTAATGAATGTAACTACCGCAGACCTTCCCGGAAGCAGCGACAGGTTTGCCCTCATGCTCATTACAGGGTCAAGCACACTGCCGGCAGTATTGGAAAGTGGAAGGTCCGTCTCAAGTGCGTGGGGGTTTCGGAGCGTATTCCCTCTCCCTATAAACTTGTTCCGGTCTGTTTCAAACTCTATTGGTCCTGTCAGCCGTCCTTTTAGCGTAACGGTGTTAAAAAGCCATCCTCTTTGGTCATCAGGTTTCCTGGGCCTCCTGTTGGCCAGCAGAAGATTATTCTGCTCTATGTACTCTGTGGCAACAAACAACTTGCTGAAGGCAGGATGTGCCAGGTCTGACTCAAGCGAGTCCAGCACAGGTTCAAAGTAGCTGGTTATTTCCATCTTGGCCATATGTGTACTTCTGTTGGTAAGAGTTATCCGTCTTACCTCAACATCCTCCTGAGGTGACAGTGTTATCTCTGTTTTTGTCTCAATATGTCCGTCCGTCCTCCTGTATTCCACTCTGTCCGGAAAGAATGTCGCCATATACTCGTCAGGTTCAACCATGGCAGGCTGGAAAGCAGCACTCCAATACTTCTTTGACATGGTATCCCTTATGTAAAAGAACATGCCGTAGCATTCCTTGTTTTGGACCTGCCTCCACCTGTTTACCGCCATATTGTTCCATGTGCTAAATCCTGTGCCGTTGCTTGTAAATACTGTTGTATACCGGTTGTTAGACAGTATGTGTGCGACAGGATACTTAGGTCTTGTAGTCTGCACTGTTCTGGTTTCGTATCCTTTTCTTTCTGCCTGATATGGTTTTAGGGGTACGGGTTTTTCCTGATCCTTTTTGATAATGACGCCATGGGGCTTGCATTCTTCAAGTATTACCTCAACCCCTTTCACGAGCGGGTCTGCATGAAAACGCCTCACCATGACCTTGTTATTTAGATAATTGTTTAAGGATACAAGTATCATGCCCTGGTGGTGTATCATATAGCTCTGGATTAACTTGTACTTCTTCTTTTCCTTTTGCACATTGGGACTCATGAAGTCTATAGCTTCATAGAATCCGTATTTACCTTCTGCACCAAGCTTTCTGAGGTGCTGAATGTTCCTGTAGGCCCTGTCAGGAAAGTCCGGCAGGGCAAGCAGTGTTGAATAGGGTGAAACAACAAGGGATTTGCGCAAATCCGATCTGAACCCAAGGTCAGGTATTCCAAATGCACGGTACTGGTAGTTCAGGTTTATATCAAAACGGTAATAGCCCGATTCAGAAATCCCCCACGGCACCCTTCTTGACCTTGCATATTCAATTTGCCTCTTTACCGAATTCCTTACAGTCTGTCTTAATATTGTATTTGGCACCTGCTGCAGTACAACATTGGGCAGCAGGTACTCAAACATTGTTCCGCTCCATGATATCAGTGTTGCAGCCCCGTGCACCAATGTCAAAGGCCTTCCAAGCTTGAACCAGTGTTTCAACGGTATGTCGCCCTTGGCTATTGCTATAAAGCTTGTAAGTCTGGACTCTGATGCAAACAGGTCATAGTATGAGTTGTCTGCTGAATTGGCTGATATATTGAACCCTACCCTGAACAGGTTTCTCTTTTCATCATAAAGAGCCCCGAAATCCATATTTTCAAGCAGCTTGTCTATAGCCCCGATTATACCGTTTATTCTCTCAACAACATTTTTTGCCCCTTTGATACCCTGTGCAGCAAGTTTATTGAGAGTTGTATCAATCCCCTTATCTTTTAGCCCCAATGTCTTGATATCATTAAGATATGACCTGCACTGGCTGTTTAAAAGCCTGAGCCATTCCTCACTCATCCATTCTCTGGGAGGCTGCTCAAGCTGCTTGCACAAATCTGTGATGTAATCCTCCCATTCATTTAATTCGCAGGGCTGTTCGTCAGATATGCTGATATTGGCAAGCTGTGCGGTCACCTTTATGCCCTGTTGTATGCACCCCGGAAAGACAGGCTGGCATTTAACATGTTCAAGCCCGTTCTTAAGCGCTATAAGGTAGGAAAGGAAGTTACCGCTGTCAACCGCTGAGATATACCTGGGATTCAGCACCTCAAGGTTTCGTGTATTATACCAGTTATAAAGATGCCCGTTCCATTTCTCCAGCCTTTCTATTGTATCAAAAACCTTTTTAATCCTGTCCACAGCATCGATAATACCTATGAAGCCAAAATCTCTTGCGCTTAGTGTGGAAAGCAGTTGGAACCCTATGTTGGTGGGTGAAGACCTTTGGGCTGTCATGTTCCCTGGAGACACCTGGTAGTTATCTGGTGTCAGCCAGTTCTCCCTCTCACAGAAAAATTCCTCAAAGTACCTCCATGTCTTCCTTGCAATACATCTAAGGTCCTGTGTTTTGACAGGCTTAAGAACCTTCTCCTTCTTTTTCCCCGGCCTGCTGACAAAATATGCAGCCAAAGGAGCTGAAAACCACAGCAGCGCTGTAATAACAGAAAAAACAGAGCCCGATGCTGCCAGTGAAAGTGCAATTCCGGATGCAGGACAAATCCACATTCTCCTTATATATGAAGACATGCTGTTTTCAGTACCTTTTTCCGAATCTTCAGCAGTTGTCCATTCCAGCAGTCTCCTGTTTGATATAATCAGCCTGTACAATGTTCTTACAACAGCATCTAATGATATATATGCCATGTAGGGTACCATTATAAAAAGAAGCATGCCCTGTGCCGCAGTCACAGCAAGGCTGCCCAATATATTCGACACAAACGTACCGGTTTCATTGTGTTTGAATCTCAATATAGTAGTTCTTCCTATGTTTACAAGCAGTGAAAAAAGCATGCTGAAAAGCACGAGGGAGGCCCAGTATACAAACTCCCAGTTTAACACAGACAGCGCAAGAAAAAGAAAAGCAAGCTGCGCAACAGGTATAAGGCTCCTTCTCAGGTTGTCAACCATCTTCCACCTGGACAGTGCATTTAATGAATCTCTTCCCAGCAGCCAGGGCAGCAGCTGCCAGTCACCTCTAATCCACCTGTGTTCCCTCTTGAAAAATGATGCCACAGTTGAAGGAAAACCGTCCATAAGCTCAACATCCGAAGCAAGCCCGCATCTTACCAGACTGCCTTCAAGCAGGTCATGACTCAACACTGCATTGTCGGGGAAGCGTTTGTCCAGTACCTTTCTGAACACCCTGGCATCATAAATACCTTTTCCAGCAAATATGCCTTCGGTGAAGTTATCCTGGTATACATCCGATACGGCATATATATACGGGTCTACCCCTGCCTGGCCTGCAAAAACCATTGAAAAAAGCGTTGCAAGTGCAGAATGCATCCTGACACCCACATGAGGCTGCAGCAGTGTGTATCCGTCAATAACGGTGTTATCTTTCCTGTTTAAAACAGGTCTGTTGAGAGGATGAGCCAGTATGCCGGCAAGCCTTGAAGCACTGTCTTTTGTCAGTTCCGTATCGGCATCAATGGTAAGCACATACCTGTAAGTGGTTATAATGTCAGTATTGCCAACTATTGTGTTAAAAGATGTATTATCCTCACCCGCTATCAGCCTGTTGAATTCCTCAAGCTTGCCTCTTTTCCTCTCCCATCCCATCCAGCAGCCCTGTTTTTCATTCCACTGCCTTTCCCGGTTAAGAAATAAAAAAGGTCCGTTTCCGTTTTCATTTTCGTATTTCCTGTTAAGCGAATTAACAAGCTCTATCGATTGCTCCAGTATCTCCCTGTCTTCTGAAAGCTCACGCGAACCAGCATCCTTCAAATCTCCCAGAAGCGCAATATACAGGTTTTCATCCCTGTTGGCCAGATAATACGTTTCCAGTTTTTCAATACATTTCTGCACCTGCGAAACCTTTGTCAGCAGTACAGGCATAACAACAACTGTCCTGTATTCATCAGGTATGCCCTTCTCAAAGTCCATACTGGGCAGCTTTTTGGTCTTTGTAAACCTTGTAGCAAAGTAATTTATAACCTCAACCGATGCAGTCACTGCAAGTATCAGTATGAAAAAAGCTGACAGGACAAGCACAGCAGGAGTTGTATTCTCCATACTGCTGGCAGAATACAATATCCCTCCAGCAGTAATAAGCAGGGTCAAAAGGAACACCCCAAAAAAATATGGAATCCCCTTATGCTCTCTTAGCCAGTCACGCAGCCTGCCCATGATCCCGGGACTGTATGAAATGCTTTTTCTTAGCATATTGTTACCCCTGCCGGCAAGATAAAACCCTACATGAGAGTATACATACCTCTTTCCCTGCCTGGCAAAAGTCTTGCACAGCTCAACAGCCTTTCTTGCTACCTCAACTTCTTCGGTATTCGTTTCCCTTGCAATTGCCTCTACTTCATGGTGATAGAGGTCCTTTGTTGAAAAGTCCATTTTACCGTACACCCCGGCAGGGTCCTGCTGCAATGTTTTTTCTATGACGCTTACTCTTTCAAAAACACCCTCCCAGTCTACTGCGGAAATCTCTATCAGACTTGTAAATGCCGAACTCATACTTACCTGCATTGATGCCTGGTGCTGGGATTCCATTCTGATTATATCCGAGATCTCAACATCTTCATTGCTCTGCTTGTCAACCGCCCACTGCTTGAACAAACTGTCATCTATATCCAGCTCCTTAAGCTGATAGAGTATGTGAGCTATGTAATTGGGATTCGTTGTATCCTCCCTGCCCAGTTTCTGCTTTAGTTTGTCTATGAACTCATCTGTTCCCGAAAAACCCTTTGACGTGATTTCTTCAATGACCCTGTCAACCTTCTTCTTTATCTTTATGCTCTCCATTATATCCCCTGAGATTGCATTTATACTCTCTATAAGGTTGAGCTTGAGCGCATTGGGAAACGCCCATAATTCTGCTACGGTAAGAGGCTTGACAGACTGATACTCATTAAGGTATCTGATTATATCATCTTCATCACAGTGAAAATCCGTAACCCTTAAAATCTCCCTGGCTATGGAATAAACCCTGGGATAACCGCTTAAAGGTCCTCCCTTCAATACTGGAGTCCTTTTACAGTACCTGCGGTTGAAATTCTCACGTATTACCCTTACCTCACGGTTTATCACATAATAGTTGTCAACCAGCCACTGTGCCGCTGGTACCAGACTTACAAGTCTCTCCGGTATGTCCCTCAGAAGGTAATGGTACCTTCTCAAGTTGGTGATGCACTTTCTGTGATGTCCGAACAGACTCTTGCTACACCTGTGTTTGATACTGGCATTGTGATTATACGCGAGGTTTCTCATATATTCATCGGCATTCTCTATGCCCGTGACCTTGCTGTACTGTTCAAAACCCCTGTCCTCACGCTGTGCAAGCCACAATAACAGTACATAAAGAACAAGTCCAAGCAATAATACTGCTGAACCGATTATTAAAACAATCTGCTGCATATCAATCCTCCCGGATTTATTCTACCCATCGCCTTATATATTCATTTACCACAACAGATAGATAATAAAAGGAAAATTTTAACCTGCTACTATAATATTAACGATATGATACAATGAACAAATGATATGCAATGAGAATTAAACGTAAGGCTTGATATATAACCATATTGTAGTATGATTTAAACATTAGATACGAAAAACCAATGTGAAGGGAGAAAACGATAAATCATATGACGGATAAAGAAATTATTCTTTTAATTATCCAGAATCTGAAAGAAGGAAACAAAAAGAATTTGCAGAATCTTGTGGACGAGCTGCATTCTTATGATATTGCAAGACAGTTTGAGAGTTTGCCTTCTAAGCATCGGAACAAATTTGTGCATTTTCTTACGACTGAGCATTTAACAAGTTTAATACGGGAACTTGATAAGGATTTACAGCTGGAAGTCCTAAGCATGCTTAATAAACAAAAATCCTCCCAGGTACTGGATCTGATGCAGAACGATGATATTGCTGATCTGCTTTCAGATTTAGCTGATGAAAACATAACTGAATTCCTGTCGGGTATGAAAGATGAGGAGTCCAAAATTGTTAAAAAGCTGATGGAATATCCTCCTGAAACCGCCGGAAGAATTATGACCAATCGTTATGTATGGGTCCGTGAGCATTATAAGGTCCGTGATGCAATAGACAAGATAAAGGAATTTGCCGAAATTTCAGAATCGCTGAACTACTTGTATGTAATAGATAATGAGGACAGAATCGTTGGGGTTGTTTCATACAAGGATCTGATTCTCTCAGACCTTGATAATCTGATACAGGATAAAATGTACAGCCATGTCATTACAGTCTCTGCATCAGCAGACCGGGAAGAGGCTGCAAAGTTAATTGAAAGATATGATTTTGTGTCCATTCCTGTAGTAGAAGATGAAAACAAGCTGGTTGGAATTATTACTGTTGATGATATCATTGATGTAGTAATAGAAGAAGCAAACGAAGATATAGAAAAGCTTTCGGCTTCAGGCAGAGCAATTTCCTTCAGAACCAAATCCTATATTGCTGCGCTAAAACGCCTCCCATGGCTGATATTACTATTGATAATAGGTCTTATATCAGGAAGCATAATTGCAGGTTTTGAGGATACACTGCAAAAGGTGGTTGCTCTTGCATTTTTTATGCCTATGATTGCAGGTATGACCGGAAATACGGGAACGCAGTCCCTTGCAATTGTTGTAAGAGGTCTTGTTTCCGAAGATATAGAAGGAAAACAGATACTCAGGCTGGTTTTCCGGGAATTGAAAACAGGTATTATCATTGGTATTGTATGTGGACTGTTGATATCAATTATAGGGTACATATGGCAGGGAAACATGATTCTTGGATTAGTAGCAGGCAGTTCATTGCTTGTAACACTGATAATAGGGACTTTAGCCGGAACAATTATTCCACTGATACTTTACAGGTTCAATGTGGACCCGGCTGTGGCTTCAGGCCCCCTGATTACAACAATAAACGATATTCTGTCTCTGCTTATTTATTTTGGTATTGCAACAGCCTTTATTTCAAGGCTGTTATGATGAAGTCCTCCATAATTAATACTATCCCACATACACTACTGGTAATAATATCTTCTATCAGTACAATTGTCATTGTATTGAAAAAACCATAAACACATGCCGGGCGCACTAAAAAAAGCCCCTGTCCTTTTAAGACAGGGGCTTTTGCAATCTTCTTGTTTACTTCTCTTTTTCTTCTTCCTCTTTCTTTTCCTCTTCCTCTTCTGCTTCTCCCTCTGCTTCGACAGGTTCCAGGATGTCGACCTCCCCAGCTTCAGGTTCTTCCTCCACAATTTCCCTAACTTCTGATACGGAAGCAATTACTTCACCAGGGTCATTTATCAACTCAATATCCTCAGGTAATTCAATTTCTCCCACAGTAAGGCTGTCACCCACATCAAGTCCGCTGACATCCGCCTCAAAATAACTCGGCGTGTTCTGAGGAAGACACTTTACAGTAATTTGATCCAACTGGTGTACAAGAACCTTCCTTCCAGTTTCAACCTTGTCTCTTCCCATAAGCCTTATGGAAACGTCCGACTGAATCTTTTCAGTCAGCGAAACCTTTTGAAGATCAACATGCAATACACTGCTGTTTACAGCATCATACTGAATATCCTTGATAATAACTGCATGTTCTTTTCCGTCAAGTTTCAGAGTAAAAAATGCACCCCTGCCGCTGCTGTGAACCAGGTCACGAAGGTCTGACATACTCAACTGGACAGGCTGGCTGTCAATTTCTTTTCCATAAATAACTGCTGGTACCACACCGTCCTGCCTTAGCCGCTTGACATGTCCGCCCCCTACGGCACCCCTTTTCTCTGCTTTTACCACCATACTTTGCATATGATATACCTCCAGTACTGCCGGCAGTATGTATATTATACCCGCTGTTGCAGGTATTCACCGCACTGTTTTATCAACTTAAATAATATATATTAAAATAACATATCCGTCAAGGGACGCCGGAGGTATTTTTTTGCATTCATACCTGAATGCCATCTGTAGGCAACGGGTCAGGCAGGTTACAGGTGCTCTTTATCTCACACAGTCTTTTACTGTCGGATGCTTCATGTATCCCATGCATTATGTCAAGCACATGATATGCCAGCTCACCGCTTGCTCTGTTCTTTCTTCCGGTACGCAGTGCATAAGCCATGTCCGCAACCCCTATTCCCCTGCTGTTTTCATTGTATCCGTGGCTTAATGGCACTTCCTTCCATTCCTTCTGTCCCTGTCTTAAAAAATATACCGGTCCATCAAACATGTTGGGGTCAGGAACACTTATGGAACCCTTTGTTCCATATATCTCTATAAACGGTAGTCTTGCTCCCCACACATCAAATGATGTTATGATGGTACCCACAGCACCGTTTTCAAAATTAATAAGCCCCGCTGCATGAGTTGGCACATCAACATCTATTATATTTCCATATTTGGGTTTACTGGTTATTTCCCTTTGGGGAAAAGTTATTACAGTTGAACCGGAAACGCTTTTTACCGGCCCTGCAAGGTTTACAAGCGCAGTAAGGTAATAGGGTCCCATGTCAAACATAGGCCCCCCTCCCTTTTTATAATAGAATTCAGGGTCGGGATGCCAGCTTTCATGCCCGTGGCACATCATAAAAGCTGTTGCCGCAACCGGTCTGCCAATCCACCCGTCATCAATCAGCTTCCTGCAGGTCTGAATACCGGCACCCATAAAGGTATCAGGAGCCGCCCCCAGAAGAAGTCCTTCCTTTTGTGCTGTTTCAAGCATTCTCTTTCCGTCTTCCCTCTCTACAGCAAGGGGTTTTTCCACATGAACGTTCTTGCCTGCCTTAAGTGCCTGCATGCACACATCGTAATGCACTCCCGGCGTTGTGAGGTTTAAAACTATCTCAATTTCCGGGTCCGCCATTATTTCTTCTGTAGTACACGCTTTTTTTATTCCGTATTTTTCAGCCTTCTTACGTGCTCTTTCCTCCATAAGGTCGGATACCGCAGCAACCTCAAGTATATCAAACACCCCGGTACAGTTGCTCAAGTATATGTCACTTATGTTTCCACAGCCTACAACTCCAACTTTTACTCTTTTCATAACTGCCTCCTTTTAAAACATCTTTTTACTGCTTTCAAATATGGATGCGTCCAGCCCTTCCCGCAGTGCAACATCCTTGCCTTCCGCAGCCCAGAGCATCCCCCTTTTCATAATCTCAAGCGCTTCGGGTATATCAAAGACATCAGCATGGTGACCCAGGGAATTGTAAAAGACCCTTCCATGCCCCCACCGCTTGGTCCAGACAACAGGCATATCCACCTGCCCGTTTGTTGAATGATACCACGGCACAACAGGAAACCGGGTTGTAGCCAGTACTTCTACTGCCGGGTCAACATGCAGGTAATAATGCTCACTCTTTACACGAAAATCACTTATTCCTTCTGCAATAGGGCTTGAACCATTCCTGATATTAACCACGTATTCAATTCCGTCCCCTCCTGGGTGGGATACCCAGTTGCCACCAGTTATGAACTGCCACAAAACACTTTCACGGAATGCATCACACATACCACCATGGTTTCCCGCAAGACCTGTACCGGATGCAACAGCCCTGCTTACTCCCTCTACCTGCTCATTAGTAATCTTGCCCATCGTCCATACAGGTATTATAAGGTGCAGTCCTCTAAGTTTTTCATAATCCGGAAAACTGTCCAGGGTTCCGGATATTTCCGTTGCAAACCCGCTGTCCTGTAAAACCCCGCTGAATATTTCAGCTACCTTGGACGGCTCATGGCCGTCCCATCCCCCATGAACAATTAAAGCCTTTTTTTTCATAAAGCGCACTCTCCTTATTGTTGTGTTATTCTGTCAACCAGTAGTTTATTTCTCATCAATTTGAGGGTTGTATAAAAGAGAAATAAACCTACTTCGTAATTCATATACCTCATTTACTCTCAACTTAATGTGAAATGAGGTACTGGATTCACCCTGCATTTATGCTCCGGCATGAATCCCTTATTGCAAGCTCAGTTTCTAGATATATGCCAAAGCTGTCCCTTTCTCCCTTCAGCATTTCCAAAAATCTGCGTGCACAAATCCTGCCCATTTCAAAAAAGGGTACTTTTACTGTTGTAAGCACAGGCTGAACTATTGTTGCAATATCAGCATCATCATATCCTATCAGCGAGATATCCCCCGGAACTGAAGTGCCTTTTTCCCTAAGACAGTTTAAAAGGCCTGCAGCCATCCGGTCGTTTGAAACAAAAACAGCTGTAGGCTTATTTTTCATTTTTTGAATCTTAAGCCCTGCCGATTGCCCGCTCTTAAAACCATAATTCCCTGCCATCCTGTACTCCGCAGGAACTTTAATCCCATGCTCATTTAACGCCTTTTCATAACCTTTTAGTCTGTCAAGGCTGTTGATGAAATCCATCGGACCATTCAAAAATGCTATCTTCCTGTGTCCCAGACCGATAAGGTGTTTTACTGCCTGATAGCTTCCTTCAACGTTTTCGGCATCAACATAACTTATGCTTTTGTTATCGGTGTAGTTATT
>CAYYGK010000064.1:10618-13221 GCA_964471145.1 uncultured Eubacteriales bacterium
ACCAGGCAGAACTTTCTACCCTTTTCATAGAGACTGTCAAGTGCCTTATCGTTTCTGCGGGTTCCCAAAAGAATGCAGCCGTCCACCCTCCCGTCAAGAAAAAACTTATCGAATTTTTTCTCACTGTCTTTTTCATGGTTGTAGAAAAACAGCATCAAGCCCTTTCCCTCCTGTACCACCACTTCCCCGATACCGCTTAAAATCTCTGAAAAATAGTGGGGGGAAAAGATGTGAACCCCGGGTATGTGAGGCATTACAACACCTACATTTCCTGTTATACCCCTTACAAAATTTCCGGCAGTAACATTTGGATGATAATCAAGCTTTGAGGCCGCATCAAGTACTTTCTCCCTTGTTTTCCGGGAAACTGTTTCCGGCATGTTATACACTCTTGAAACTGTTGCTCCTGACACTCCGGCCAGTCTTGCAACCTCATTCCTGTCAGGCATAAAATCCCCCTTTTATGTACACGTGTACATATTAAGCCCCTCCGCCCCTTCTGTCAATCCTCTCCCTCTGCTGTATTTCCTGTTGAAGACGGGTTAATAATACCATTCTTTTAAATATGCCTTTTTTCTTCAACATGCGGCAATATGATTCATTCAATGCTGTTACAATGCAAATATCTTTGGTAAAATACTATTAGAATAATTCCTAGGGAGGTTTCAATTAATGAAAGATATTCTAACACGCAGAAGCATAAGGAAGTATACAGACCGGCAAGTTACCGACGACACGGTTAACAGCCTTCTTAAAGCCGCAATGAGCGCCCCTTCTGCAGGAAACCAGCAGCCATGGCAATTTGTGGTTATAAGGGACAGAAAGGTACTGGATGAAATAACAGGGGTACATCCCTATGCATCCATGCTTAAAACCGCTCCGTGTGCCATACTGGTATGCGGTGACGAAAAACTTGAAACTCACAAGGGATTCTGGGTTCAGGACTGCTCAGCAGCAACCCAGAACATACTTGTAGCAGCAAACTCAATGGGCCTGGGAACGGTGTGGCTGGGTGTATATCCACGGGAAAAGAGAACAGACGGTTTAAAAAAGCTTCTTAATATCCCTGACCATGTAATACCCATGTCCCTCATAGCGGTGGGATTTCCTGCTGAAAAAAAAGATCCTGCCGACAGATTTAAAAAGGAACGGATTCATTACGACAGGTGGTAATTACAAATCTTCATCTGCCATATCTCTGGCCATAAGTGCCAGTTCCGTAGCCCTGAATGAGTCATTTGCTGTTATATGGCAATTGGCTCCCCCTGATACCTGCTGTGCAAAAAGTTCAAAGGGGTTGTCTGCTGAAGCGGTCAACTCCTTTTCTCCACTGGAATCTGTAAGTACTGCCCTGCTTCCCATTACCTCAACAATACCCTGGCTTCCGACCACCCTGATTCTGTCATCTCCATGTGAGGGGGCTCCCTCAGGCCTCATATAATCCATACTGTTTGATGCGGCAGCACCGTTTTCCAGCCTGAACAGGCAAAGAGCTGCAATCTCAAGCTCGCCATATCCCCGGTTGTGCCTTCTGTCATGGTATGCGGCAACCGGTTCCATCTCCATGCCTGTAATCCACCTTATCCAGTCTATGGAATGAATGCCGACCCAGGGTATAAGTCCGCCGAATGTATTCCTTGTTCTGAAGAAATCAGGCCTCTCCCCTAGTTTATAGGATTTCTGGGCAGTAACCAGGAGGACCTCTCCGGTTTTCCCTTCACTTACTGCATTATATGCAGCTTTAAAAGCAGGGCTGCACCTCATATCGAGCATAAGCGCATAATATGCACTGCTTTTTTCGTATGCCTTTTTGAGAGACTCAAGTTCTTTTATTGTTGTAGCTGCAGGTTTTTCACTATAGCAGCTGATGTTCCTTTTAAGAGCTTCAATGCATATCTGTGAGTTTTTGTGGTAATGGGTATTGACTATCGCTATATCAGGCCTCACAGTATCAAACATATCACTACAGCTTTCAAATAATTCAAACCCATATTTATCCCGGTTCTTCTTTATAAAGCTGCTGCAGTCCTCCCCGTCTTCACCTGCACAGAATCCCGACAGTTTCATATCATCATGTCCGGCTATAGCTGCCAAAGCATCATAATAATGACCTGAACATCCGACCTGAACTATTTTCAAAACGCCACCTCCATATTCCTTATCCCACAGCATTCCTGTCTGTCTCTCCTGTCCTTATGCGGTAAACCTGTTCCACAGGCAGTACAAAAATCTTACCGTCTCCAATCCCGCCTGTTCTGGCAGCTTTCATAATTGCATCAACCGTGGGTTTTACGAATTCATCATTGACGACTATCTCAAACCTGACCTTTTTTAAGAGATTTACATTAATAACTGTTCCCCTGTAACTTTCAGTATAGCCCTTCTGCTGTCCACAGCCCTTGACAGGAAAAACGGTCATCTTGAAAATCTCTGCATCAAACAGCTCCTTTTTGATATCCTCAACGGCCTCAGGCCTTACAACAGCAACTACCATTTTCATCATAAATCAGCTCCCTGTAATTAGTTTTGCTAATCAGCTTGAAACACAGGATAAACGTGTTATATTATATTTTACTGAGTGGGGAGATGCTCCATTATACCAA
>CAYYGK010000065.1:0-12490 GCA_964471145.1 uncultured Eubacteriales bacterium
TATGTTAATAAGCTAAGAATGGAAAAGGCAAAAGCATTATTAGTACAATCAAATGAAAGGGTTATGGATATTGTTGAAAAAATCGGATATGCAAACTGTTCTAGTTTTGTTAGAAAATTCAGGCATGAAATTGGTATAACCCCGGGCAGCTATCGAAAGCTTTACGGAAATGTAAACCACGTCTAACAAATAAGATTATCTTTCTCCCCTGTATTCTCTTGCTGCCTCTATCATTGCAATGTACCCTTCAACGGGTACATACGAAGGAATTGAATTACCTGACCCAAATGCAAAACCTTGCGAGGTTTTTTCATGTGTTAAAATGTTTCTAGCAATGCTTTTTATTTCGTCTTCACTTTTGTCACACAGATAGCTTACATCCATTCCTCCGAAAAGCCCTATTCTATCTCCATACAACTCCATCCATTTGGAAAACGGAGCTATAAGATCCTCATTGGAATGTTTTGCATCTATGCCCACAGAATTTATCAAATCATCCATAACATCAAAAATAGCCCCGCAAGAATGCAGCAGAAAAGGCTTTGCATACGAATGGACAAGATCGGCGATTCTTTTGTATTGAGGCAATATATGCTTCCTGATGTCATTGGGATTTAAAAGCGTAGTTGACCTGAATCCCAGATCGTCACTCACCCTTAAAACAGCATATACATCTGAAAATTGTTTCATGAATCTGTCCCATATGCACAGTACCATATCCCCTACGGTTTTAAAAAGCAGGGTATAGAGCTCCGGGTCGTCACTGGAAATATAGCATAACTTTTCAAAGCCTACCATATCCTCGACAATTTCAAAAATACCGTTCCCCAATCCCCCTACTGCTTTCATGCCAATGGGCATTTCCATGTCAAGGGCTTTAAAATCATTAGAGTACCTTTTAAATAACATATCAGGTATCTCATGCCACGGATACTTTTTAAAATCTTCCATATTTCTTATAGCGCCTGGTTTGTCCTTTCTCAGAGCTCCGCTGCCAGGCATTGCATAGGTTATACATACTTCATATGAAACAGTGTCATATCCCATCATCTTGTAAAAATTATTTATTTTTTTAAAATAATCCCTTCTATTGTTTAAACCGCCATTTTCTGAGCTTCTTATTTCCCTTCCCATTATACTTTCAATTACCTTTATTGAGATATTATGTTCGTATAAAGGTAATCTGCCTGGTTTTATATTTCTTGCGGCTTTTACTAAGTTAGTATAATCCGGTATGAAGTTGTCCATGAATACTACTTCCCTTCCAAATCATAAAATAAGATAAGTTAAGGTCCGGCTTCCCAGGAATAGGGATTGGCCGGACCATAACTACATTAAGTTAATCTTATTCCACATTTAAAAATCTATCGTAAGCGTCCTGATGTATTTTGATGTACTCTTCTATATTCATCTTTTTCAGCTTGTCTACAAAACCATCCCATTCGTCTTCAATACCACCATCCATAAGCCACTTTGCCTGATTTTGATTAATAAATGGATCGATATCTGCTTGTAAAATCTGAACTCTTTGCGATTCTTCAATTGTAAAATGAAATCCTGGCAGCCCTTTGCCTGTCATGTAAGGCCTATAGTACTTCTCGATATCATCAAATTTTTTCTTGGAAGCAGCATCCCGTGGAATAAGTTTGCCATAATCTTCAATGAAGAGGGCCATCGGCGCATCCCCTCCCGGGCATAAAGAGAATACGTGTTCGTCCTTGCTCATTCCTTCCGGTGCTTTATCATCTAAATTATATGTTCCGTCGCCGTTATCTATTAAAGAAGGCCCATAACGTGCTCTAAGAGAAGTTTCCTTATCATAGAAATGGTCTACCCACCTTATACTGACTTCCGGATACTTGTTCTCTTTGGTTATAACAAAGGCCGTAGGCTGAATGCCCCCGTTGCCCCTGCGGAATTCACCCCATATGCGCTCACCGCTTATTCCTTTCATTGGGGGAACAATTACATAATCATCTTTTCTCTCCATGCCAGCTACATCAAAATCATTCCATGTGATATAGGACCCTAGAATGACTTCGGGAGTCTTTCCCTTTGAAGTGTACATTTTATAGTCATGAACCAAAGCCTCTTCGTCAAACAAGCCCTCTTTAAAAAGTTTATGAAAATACTGTGTGCCCTGCATCCATTCTTTGTGCATAGGAGTATAGATAATACGGTCGTCCTCCACCACCATATGGTCTTTATTGTCAACCCTTCCGAACATTCCATATAGCGAATAAATAGAACAGTTGGGGTGATTGAGCATAAAACTGAAAGGTATCTCATCAGGCTTGCCGTTCTCATTAGGGTCTTGTGTCTTAAATGCCTTCAGCACTTCATAAAATTCATCTATACTGTCAGGTACCTTAAGATTCAGTTTTTCAAGCCAAGGCTTATACATAAACATGTTATCTCTACCATCAACAAGACCGTTCATCTGGGCATAAATCGTTCCGTAGATATGCCCATCAGGCAAGGTGGCAACTTTTTTGGTAAGAGGATGAGTTTTAAATATTTCGGTGAGGTTGGGAGCATACTGTTTTATAAGTTCTTCAATGGCAATAAATGTACCGTTGGGGCCAAAATTGTATAAATCCTCTTTCTTTAATGCCCAGGGCCCGAAAAAAGCATCCGGCAGATCGCCGCCGGCAAGCAAAAGGCTCTTCTTTTCATTATACATCTCAGAAGGAATCTGGTCCCATTCAATATGCACATTTGTTTTTTCTTCAAGTTCCTTTAAAACAGGCATCTCATTAAAGTCACCGTGAATAGCTCTCAGCTTTGCTACCACTTTGAGGGTAACTTTTTCTTTTACTATAGGCAATCCGGTCTTGTACATATTGCCAATCATATTTGAATCATCTTCTGTTTTTTCTGTTTTTCCATCTTGTTTTGTTTCTCCTGAATCTGCAGCTGTTGTTTTCCCTTGGCCTTCATCGACACCATCCTTTTTACATCCTGCTAACAAAAGGGATAAAACCATCATAAATACCAGAATAAAACAACCAGTCTTCTTAAATTTCATATTAAATCCTCCTCTTTTCAATAATATTTCCTTAATTATACACTTCAGCACCAAAACAATTTATATCATTTAAGTTCTTACCACCTCCTTTTTATAAATTTACTTGTTTTAAATTTTTTAGATATTTATCCCCTCCTGTTTTTATTATATTTCCTGCATCTATTACAGTAAATATGCAACTCATATGCACATATACTTTGTTCATTTGTATGCCTCCCAAAAAGCCCTGCCAAGAGGATGTTGTTCATCATCCCATGAATCCTTTAGTTTTATCAGTTCATATCTAAGCTTGCTTACTGTGTCATCGAACTTTCGATGTCCATACAGATTATTCATCTCGAACACATCACATGCCATATCAAACAATTGTGTTTCCCTCGCTTGTCCTGCATATTCAATAAGCTTATACCTTTCATTTTTTACACTTCTTACAAGGTCATTGTATGCGAAATAAAGGGTATCATGCACTTTGACACTTGGGTCTGCCATCATGGGAAGAAGGCTTAATCCTTCCACCGAACCCGGGACAGGAATGCCGGCAAGCTCGCATAACGTAGGGTATACATCAAGAATATATGCATAATTTTGTATCTTTAACCCTGGCGGAACCCCTGGACCTTTGAAAACTAAAGGCACTCTTATACTGTGCTCATAATTGTTTTGCTTGCCCATAAGCCCGTGCCGTCCTAGCGCCAACCCATTGTCTCCAGCCAGGACTATTATTGTATTATCAGTTTTCTCCGAGTCATGCAGCACTTTTAATATCCTTCCAATTTCGTGGTCCAAATGGGTTATCATGGCATAGTATTCAGCTATGTGCCTTCTGACTGAGGATTTAGTTCGGGGATAAGGTGCCAGCAATTCATCTCTTATCTTTTCCACACCAAATTCAAATGGATGCTTCTCTAAATAATTCTCGGGTATGCTGATTTTATCAGGGTCATACATGTTCAAAAACTCTTCTGGCATTGATCTGGGGTCATGCGGCGCCAGAAAAGAAACGTACATAAAAAACGGTTCTTTATAATCATATTTTTCAATAAACTCTATTGCCGCCTCGCTAATGACACAAGTTGAATGCTTGCCGGTTGAAAATCTATCACAGTGGAGCTTCATAGTTTTATTGTCATACATGAACTCACGGGTACAGTTGATTAGGTTGTCATATTTACCGGTGGGATCATAATTGCATAAGGGTACATTCCAATGGTCCCACATTCCCCAGAAGAAGATTGAATCTCCATAAGTAAAACTCCTGGCATAGGATTCCACTCCATTATGCCATTTGCCTGTCCCGAAAGTCCTGTAGCCTGCACTCCCAAATGCTTCGCCAATGGTTGTATGGTTTGGGGAGATTTGCTGCCCCTCTTTTTCTATATGAAATAGCGACCTTCCCGTATGCAGCATAGCCCTGCTCGGCATACAGACAGCTGCCGATGTGCCTCCAGGAATATGTGCCTGCATAAATGAAGTGCCATCAAAAACCAGTTTATCCATGTTTGGTGTTATAATTTCGCTGTTCCCCAGCGCATTGATAGTATCAAACCCCTGGTCATCCGTAAATAGAAACAGTATGTTTGGCTTTTTCAATACATTCTTCATCATATTCCTCCTCGTTCCAGAATACCGGCTAAAAACAGACGTTTATCTGTGCATCATGTTGCACGTTAGCCTTTAATGGAACCTATCATTACCCCTTTGACAAAATATTTCTGCAAAAGAGGATACATTATTAGCATAGGAATACTTGCCACAATAATTACTCCATATTTTATAAGATCAGCTATTCTTTGCTGCTCCGATATCGCACTTATATCAGTCATCATTTCTGCCCGGGCATCATTCTGTATAAGTATGTTTCTTAAAATGAGCTGTAAAGGAAATCTGCTTTGTTCACGTAAATATATCAGCGCATTAAAATATGCATTCCAATGATTTACCCCATAAAAAAGTGCCATTACAGCAATCAGAGCTTTTGAAAGAGGCAAAACAATCTTCATAAAATACTTAAAGTCGGTGCATCCATCCATTACTGAAGCCTCACGAAGTTCACCTGGTAACTGATTTTCAAAAAATGACCTGGCAATTATTAAATTCCAAACCGCAAGAGCATTGGGCAGGACCATCGCCCAAATTTTATTTATCAAACCCAGCTTCCTGACCAGTAGATAAGTAGGTATGAGACCTCCGTTAAAGTACATTGTAAAAATCAAAAAAAGCATAAATGTTTTCCTTCCGTCTAAATCTTTTCTTGATAATGCATATGCGGCAGGAATTGTTATGAGAAGATTTATTAAGGTTCCTGTAAATGTATAAAATATTGAATTCCTGTAGCCGGTTAATATGCCTTCATCGTTGAATATTCTGAAATATCCCTCAAATGTTATTCCTTTTGGTATTAAAATTACTTCCCCGTTGTAAACGTTGTTCGGGTTACTTATGGAGGCTATTAGAATAAAATAAAGCGGGTACAATACCAGCAAAAGGGTACCTGTCAAAATTAAAATATTCACGATATCAAAAAGCCTATCTCCTTTTTTTATATTATGAGTTATCACATTGCACCTCCCCTTTCTATACTCACCATAATGAGGTTGATGAGAATTTTCTTGATAAGTTATTGACAAGAGTAAGTAGAATAAGGTTGATCAAAGAATCAAAAAGTCCTATGGCAGCAGAGTAACTGTATTGAAACCCAAGTAACCCCGTCTTGTAGACATATGTTGATATTACTTCTGATGCAGGAATGTTCAATGGATTTTGCATAAGGAATATCTTTTCAAATCCTACACTCATAATTCGGCCACAGTTCAATATTAATAGAATAATTGCAGTTGGAAGTATACCCGGAATGTCAATATACCAGATTCTTTGAAGCTTGTTTGCACCGTCTACTATAGATGATTCATACAATTCAGGGTTTATTGATGATAGAGCTGCAAGGTATATTATTGTTCCCCAGCCGGCGTTTTGCCATACTCCTGAAAATACATACAATGTGCTGAACCATTTAGGTTTTGCCATATAAAAGATAGGTTTCATGCCAATAAGGCGATGTATATGGCTTATTAATCCAACACGTGGTGATAAAAAGATCAGAATAATTCCTACAAGTACAACTGTTGATATGAAATGCGGGGCATAAATAACTGTTTGTATAAATTTTTTATATCGTATATTGTTTAGATGATTTAATAAAAGTGCCAGAAAAAAAGGAATAGGGAAGCCAGCAAAAAGGCTGTATAACCCTAATCCCAGGGTGTTTTTTATTAATTTCCAAAATTGTGGGGACATAAAAAATCTTTCAAAATGTTGAAATCCAACCCATGGGCTACCACTGTATATTCCTTTTCCCGTATCTGTGATTGCAATAAAATCCCTGAAGGCAATCTGCACACCATACATTGGAATATACTTAAATATTACAATATAAAGTATAGCTGGAACAAGAAAGATATATAATTGGTAATTATTTATTATCCTCTTAGTTTTACTTTTTTTTAAAATATTTGTAACTATATATGGAATTTTTATACTTCCTAATGCTATGTTTTTTTCCTTCAATAGCATCATCCCCTTTTATTAAATTGTAGTCTACGTTTTTAAAAAAGTAAATATGCATCTGTTCTTTGTATGTGCATTGTATTTGTAACATATTTGCACGGGATGCGAACATACTTTCACCTCGTCCTCACTCTTGATCTCATCTCATTTGCTCCCTTTCTGCACGGTAACTTTCATATTTCTACAATAACCTTATGGACTTTTTCATCATTTATTACCGGCAGGACATTACCTCGTATTCTTATTCCATCAACGGAAATTTTGGGGCTTACCCCCTGCATCCTGCTCCTATTCAGTATACATATATGATATTTCGTATCCCTGAAACACCTTAATACCTCAGCTTTATCCCAACCATTAGGAAAACATGGCTTTATTCTAAGGCCTTCATAATCTCTGTGCAATCCCATAATTCCTTCATACAACCCCTTCATTGCCCAGGCCGATGTACCTGTTGTTCCCGACTGATATGATTTTCCATAATACAGTGGATGTGTCATATAGCAGTTTGTGAAGTAATACGGTTCGGCACCTGACCTGTCATTAGGGTTTTCCTTGCTGTCAGGCATTATTTTAAGCAGAGTTGACAGTGCCTTGTCAGCACGTCCCACTTTACAGTCCATAAGAATTTTAAATGCACTGGCGTGACAATATACTCCACCATTTTCATACAATCCGGGCAACATCCCGCTCATTCTGCCCACAAAGGGTAAATATTCCTCATATGGGGGCATATTTATGGGAAATCCAAAATCATGCTCCATACTATCAATGGAATTAAGTACAATGGGCAAACGTTCATTATTCGGTATGCCTGCAAGTACAGCCCATACCTGTGAGTTTATATAAATCTTACTGCCTTTACTGTTTTTCGATCCTATCAAACCCTCTTTTCCTATTGCCCTTACATACCATTTACCGTCCCATGCTTTTTCATTTACCAGATGCTTTAACGCCTCATATTCCTTGGAAGCAAAGTCAGCATATTCATAGTTTCCAGTCAAATTCATAAGTACTGTTATCTCTTTTAATGCAAAACAGAGCTGCTCAGTAAGCATAACAGACTCAGCATCCGGGTCGTTAGTAATATTTAATGCATCATTCCAATCGGCAAAAAATATTTTTACAAGTCCGTTTGGACCCCGATCCTCAAGCAACCTTCCTATAGCTGCTTTAATGTGGTCAACAACTGTACCCATTCCACCATCCTGATATTCCACATTAAAATCCAGAATTGAATAATCTCCGGTCTCCTTAATCAATTCTATGATAGACCAAATTATCCAGAAAGGCTGATCGGAATATCTTGTATCATCATAGGGTTGCCAGCTAAGAACTGCATGTCCGTCCCTAAACTGGTGCCTCAGCACTTCCAGTATTTCAGCTTTAGCTTTTACAAGTCTATACATGGATAGTGCCGAAGCTATTTGAAGGTTGTCCCGTACCCCTTTTTTTCCCACAATACAGTAATCCACCTGTTTCTTTACCCAGTTATTCATAATATTATTTATCCGGCAGTCAGGTGTTGTTATTGATAACTTGCTGTATTTGTTCATATAGTGCTGTTTGGTGGTTTGAAAACATTCTAAAACCAGGCTGTCATTTGAGTACTTTTTAGCTGACAGCCTTGCTTCTTCTATAGATTCACTTACACCCAAAACCATGTGTATATTCTTCTTTTCATCCGGATAGAGAATTAGTTTGTTCTGTATAACTCCTCCCAGAATAAATAATACCCCTGAAGAATTCGTGCAGTCCTTTCCTTTAATAACTGTATCCGGCCTCTGGAAAACACCTTGAGTACATGCACCATTTCCCGTAATCGTACCCAAAGTACCCAAAAAAATAGCAAGGTCACCATCATATGCATAAACATTTTCAGAACATGCGAAGTAAGCATTGTATCTCTCATGAGGCTTAAATGGGTGTTTGTTCAGGCAGTAAATCCCATTCATATCACTGTCAAAGCAGGCAGAACAGGATCTATAAACCTCATAATACCGTGGATATTTAAAACCTTCCAGATCAAAACTGACAACAGAAAATATGCTAAGTTTCCTTATTTTATTGCTGTCATTGCTTATATGCAGTGTCCATACCTCGTTATATCCTTCACAAGGCACAAATAATCTCCATGAACATAAAACTCCTGTCTTTTGCGACTTTATCAACGTATAAGCTATGGAATGCTCACATGAATAATTATCTATACTTTCCATGAGGGGTGCTTCTCCAATATTCCAGTAAACACCACTTTCATCATCCCTCAAATAAACATACCTTGCTTCATTGTTATTAACATTGCACCTTTCGGAATTTTTATTAATATAGAAGCTGCTGCCATGTCCGGTCTGCGAAATATTTGCACAGTACCCCCGTTCGCTCCACAGCCTGTTGTACCAATGCCTTGGAGTTCTTGGGTTTTTTATTCCACATATATTACCATTGTCTTTGAATTTGTAAAGAGCTGTCTTACACAAATATGCCCCACCCTTTCACTTCAAACCATATTTTTTCTGCATGCTGCGAATAAATGCTATACCCTCTCTGACCAGAGTATCTCCATCCTCTGCAAGCTGCCTCCATACCCATGTATTCATATTATCCGTACAGTCAACAAATGATTCAAGAGCAGCATATCCGTCATATTTCATTTTCCCAAGAGCCTTAAATATTCCATCCCAATCAACAAGACCCGTTCCGGGAATACCCCGGTCATTCTCACACAGATGATAATGTATCAGATGGTTTTGTGCCATTTTTGTAGCTTTATAGAACGACTTCTCTTCTATGTTCATATGGTAAGTATCTAAATGGATTTTTACATTGGGTTCCCCAATCATCTCTATAAGCTTTAATGCCTGCTCGCAGGTATTCACAAGATAAGTTTCATAACGGTTAACCGGCTCAAGTCCAATGTTTACACCAATGTCCCGGGCAAATCCCGCAACTTCCCGCAGACAGTCCGCTGAATAAATCCATTCCTTTTCACTTGGCCTTAGGGCAGCAGGCTTTACATGTTGTGAATAAATAACTCCCGAGAAATTTTTTGCTCCGATTTCGCTTGTCGCCTTTACACAGGCCTTGAGGTAATCAACTCCCCTTTTACGGATTTTTGCATCCGCACTTGTGATATCAGTATCATTTAGAAGAACAGTAGATGTGCATACATCCAGGTCTGCATTTTTCAGTCTGGATTTAACTGCCATACTATCAAAGGTATCAAGGCACATTAGAGGAATTTCAATAAAATCCAGTTCCAGTTTTTTAACCCTGTCAATCAAGTCCAATGTTTTATTGCTCCATTGGGAACACCACGCATAAGCATGAATCCCTAATTTCATGTCCATAACCTCCAATTTATTAACTGTGTTTATACCTCTTGTTTGTATTCCAGTACTACCATCTGATGACATACAACTTCCGGCACTACTATTGATACCTGTCCATTACTCTGCTTAAAATCCAATTCTTTCATTTGAGGCGCCAGGTATACCCTTTTAATTTTTTCAACTGTCTTAATGGAAGCAAAAGTATCATATATTGGTACCATATCCTCTACTACACGAACTTCTCCTCTTTGTATCGGCGATGCATATGTTATATGAAGTACATACCTGCTCTTGTTTTTTTGACGAGCCAAATGAACACGTCCGGCACTTGGCATGGATATTCCCAGAACAGGATTTTTGTAAATACGCCGCAGTATATTGATAAAAAAATCTCGATGAATCTGCATGCCATGATCATTGTATTGCTTGCATATGGCATGTGCCATATATACTACACGTCCATTCTGAACCACTGCAGGATGCTCTGCATATTCCTCCCTGTATGGAGTATTGATATGTCCACAGTAGTGCCCATATGTACGGTCGAAATATGGTTCTTTTATACTGGCCAGGACTTCCCCGTTTGTTGCAGCAACTCTCTCGGCAGCCTCGTAAAACAGGAAAGGGCTGGCTACAAGGCTGTTAACCAGATCAGGCGATGTAATAACTGTATAATCACTCTTGTATCTGGCACTTCCCTTATAATCCACACCTACATCCAGCATGAATCTCTCTTTACTGATATCCAGTCCGCTTTTTCCTGTAATAAGCACTCCTCCACCACCACTTATATACTGTTGGAGACGTTTTGCTTCATTTGAGTCCAATGTCACTGAATCCGGGAGAATGACCACTTCATATTTTGACAAGTCTTCACTTTCTGTGACAATTTCAAAATCCAGCTGTTTTTCCAGAAGTATTTTCCACAATCCCATATCGGTATACTTGTTTTTACTCAAATATATTCCCAGGTTCGAAGTGCCCTCAGTTCCATAACACCACGGTTCTATTTTTTCGATATATTCATATGCCTTACCAATTATTTTGTAAGTATCCATGTTCATTTCTCCCAGAGGATGCAATTGATCTCCTACATTGCACTTCGCTCCATAGGAAGCCATGGTTGCACATTCATACTTAAGTGCGTCTGCATTCTTATATGTTCCGAATTCACCCCACACTTTATGAAATTTTCCCGTCTGTCCCAGATAATCCTTACCTGTCTTGTTAAAATAAACAGCCCGTGCAGGGAGCCTGTCATATCCGTCCCATACAGTGGGCATATCCTCCATTTCAAAGTGTGTCTGAAAAGGAAAGTATTCCGGATGATATGGACTTGCACAATTATTGAAGAACACTGTTGCCCCAGACTTTAAATCTTTAATCATATTATAGGTGTCTTTGAAAAATGCAAGCCATTTGATCTCAAAATACCTTTTGGAATGGCTATCATTTTCAGCATTCAAGCCATGCTTTGCCATACCTTCTTTACATGCATCACACCAACAGACTGAAAAGCAGTTTATATCTATGAAAAATCCATCTATTACTTCATACCTTCCACATATTTCTCTGATCAATGCAAGCAGGTAGTCCTTATAACCACCTCCAGGACATGCTTCATACCAGGAACAATTTGGTTTTGGGTCATCGGGAGCAGCATTAGTATCCAGATTCTTTGTAATCGGCAAGCCGTTCCTGTCTCTTACCATCCACTCAGGATGTTCAATTGCTTCATTTGCAACCCATCCATTAGTAAGGTATACCGGAGCTCTTACCCCGATTTCATGGCAAGCCTCTATCATGGAACCCAGAAGATCAAATTCCAGAGTAGGATGCATTTTGCCTATCTTTGTAGGATAGTAGCACCAGCCATGGTGGCA
Source organism: uncultured Eubacteriales bacterium (assembly GCA_964471145.1). Lineage (GTDB taxonomy): Bacteria > Bacillota > Clostridia > Acetivibrionales > STF1-152 > CAYYGK01. The sequence goes on from CAYYGK010000065.1 coordinate 11,808, forward strand.
TCGTGCAAAAACCGTAATGGAATTGACTCTGCCTGTTTTCAAAGCCCTTTGAAAGTTACTTCTGCTGAACCTTGACCCCACACCTGGAATGTGCTCGCTTGTATGAAAATCAAGATGAACCTGCCTCGTTGAAACCTGGTACATGAATATTCTCCTTTTTACTACAGCTAATCTATACTTTTTGTTCATGACTAACAAAATTCTTTTTGCGTCCAAAATTATAAAGCATGTGCTTACCCTATTTCCCAAAGGTGGACATATTTACGGTCCGCAAATCCATGGCTTGCAATGAAAACTTTACCATCAGGCATCTCAAGCGTTTTTACGCCGTCATGGTGCTCGAAACGATCATCCAGCACATAGTATTTCCATGCCTTTCCTATGCAGTCTGCCTTTTTATATAAGATCAACCTGCTTCGGGTCCTGTATGGAATAAATGGGTTATGCTCACCGCACAGTATTTCCGGTTCTCCATCTCCATCCACATCCGCAATTCCGATAGAGTGCGGACACCTTACCGTATCTATGGCATGAACAGCCCATTGGGATGAAAACGGATCCCCTGGATTCTGCAACCATACCAGTCTGGAAAAAGGTGTGACCTTATTCTTATAGTCAACAATGCCTTCTCCAAGTACAATATCAATCTTTCCATCTTTGTTTACATCCATTAAACCCAGCCT
>CAYYGK010000066.1:0-12480 GCA_964471145.1 uncultured Eubacteriales bacterium
GTTCACCTGCCCCGTGAAAGCTTTTTATATTTTTTACAACAGCTTCAGGCCATTCAAAGCTGCCGCCTTCACCAATATACTCCCCTGTCAGGGGAAAACTTCCTTCGGGCCTGCTTCCATCCTCCTCTGCACCATACACACAATAGGCTGTTATATTTGGTTTGTGCCCCCTTTCATCAAAGGACATCACAGGCTGTACCTCAATGCCGTATGAGACTGTATAAATTCTGTGCAGAAGGGAAGTCAGGTGCCTGTGGTCACGTATATTATCGGCAGACCGCCCATAAACAGGCCATGCAGCTGTAGGGGTATACTTTACGGCTTCTTTACCTGTATTTGTTATTTTAACTTTCATCAGTTCCACACTGTCCTGAGCAACAGGTACAAAATTTGTAATTTCAAATTCCAGTCCGGTTTTCTTATTTCTTCTTATTATTGTGTGCCAGAGGAAACCACATTCCACCTTTACATCCTCAAAAGTGTCCTCAGTTAAATTCTGCACTGTCTGCAAAGGCGAGTTCCCTGCCGCCGACCAGGCGCCCATGCCTTCAATGTAAACCCAGAAGTTTCTTGAAGACCGGGTATTATGTAAATCCTCCGATGAAACTGGAGTCATGAAAAATGTGTTCAATCCTGTTTTTATATCCCCATTAAGGGAAGGTGTAATGGATGACATCATCCCCGCTTCATTTGCAAGTGGGAAATACAGACAGCTTGTTTTGTGGGGATTATTCATTGTAAATCTTCCGTCTTTCCCTGTAAAACGCCAGCCTGGTTTAATTTTGTGTGTAATCAAAGTATTTCCTCCTCATTTTGCACGTCTTTTAATGAATATTACAACACCAGCAAACACAAGCAGTATACAGACTGCAATAAATATATACATGTAAAGGTTAATTCTTCCTTTATCCAGGTCTGTTTCCTCAATCCTGGTATCAGATGCCAAAACAGGCAGCGCATCCTGTGAAATGTTGACATCACCCATAACTGCCTCTATACAATATGGATCCTTGCGGGTAAGCTTTACAGTAATATCCGTCTGTTCTGTTGATGCATATGTTTTTACATTTGATTCCACCCAGGCTTTGCTCAAAGCATCCATAGTCAGCTTCACATAACGGGCCTGGAGATCGTATATCTCTGTTACCCAGTAAAAGCCCTCCTCTTTAATATCCTTTCGTGCAGTAGCAGGTATAGTGATTGTATCTCCTACACTGTATTCCGTCAAGGCCCTGTCGATACTGTTTTTCTCCGCTTGCTTTGAAGGCACCTGCCACATTGCAGGTTTCCCCACATCTTCATAATCAGTCTTTCTGACAGGTATAAGGGGGCCTTCAAAGTCAAATGATTCCTGCTTACCATACTCCTCACATTTCAACCTGCTTCTCAGTTCGTCAAAACTGTCGGCCTTTATTATTTTCCAGAATCCATATATTTTTGTACCCGGGTCATAGACGTTATAGTCTATAACAGTACCAAACTCACCGGGAGTTATGGGCCCAATGGTTTCCATTGAACTTGTGCGCCAGTTGTATTCCCTCCAGTCCTTAAAAATGTTCTGCGTTATAACAGAAGGGCCCAGCACGTGGCCTCTCCGGGCCAGTGCCCGCAGTTCTATAGAGTTATAATTATCTACAAATGTACACCCTGTAACAGTTACACCTCCATCAAAACCACTCTCCATTATTCCCAGCCCTGATGAAAGATTGCTGTAAAATGTATTATTATAAAAGTATCCATTGGGATTGCCTTCACATTGGAATCCCTTACCTGCCCACCATCCGTCACACATGCCTCCATTACCATAATTCTTGTAGGTCATTCCTCCGTGGTTGCCGAAAAAAGTTGAGTTTTTAACAATAAAGTTAGAATTGTCCCAGTCAAGCCAAAACCCGCTACCATTGTTATCATAGCTTATAACACCATCAACGGTCATTCCATCGGTAAAGAGATACTTTAATGCACCGGCATGGTAAGTGGTATCGTGATTGAGGGTGTTTGACCTCCTCAGGATTGTATCCTTTATTGTGTGCCTGCACATTTTGCTTGAATCAGAACCCCAGCTCCATATGCAGTTCACTTTCATATCCTCAAAGACGCACCTTATTATGGATGTATCATCCATATCACCGTTCTCTTCATTCATTATTACGCCCACTCCACAGTTGGTAAACCTGCAGTCTTCTATACTCCATCCCTTAGCAGCAAGTACTGTTGCATTAGCCATAGGCCCTCCAACATCCAGCGGCGTATCCCTGAACCAGATTCCCCTCAGGGTTATATATCTTGTGGTATTTCCGTCACTGTACTTCACCAGGTTGGATACATCCCCTGTCATTACCGCCCCCCACCTTTCTGAGGATTCAATTACCAGGGGGGATTGTGGTGTTCCCGGATTCATAACAGTTATACTTTCCCTGTATGTACCGGGCATTATTTTCACAACATCTCCTGCCTTTGCAATATTTGCAGCCTTTTGGACAGTTTTAAAGGGCAGTTCCTTCGTCCCCGGATTAGTGTCATTTCCCCTTGTTGAAACCCAGTGCGTGTTACCGGAGCTTGTTTCACTTTCATAAGCATTTGCTGTTATGAGGGAGAACGAAATAAGAATGGTAATAATAACAATCAATTTAACACGCATAATGAATACCCCCCCTATTTCGTATACTTTATCTTGAGTACGACACCCGGCCATAATACTTCAATACCGTGGTGCTCAGTGGTTGAAAAGGTACTGAACTCATTTACACCATCCCACAGTATATCAATTGGTACAGGCATTATATCAAGACTGTAGTCATGATCTCTGCCAAAGGCCTGGGCGACCAGCCTTCCGTTCACTTTAAATTCTTCACATCCCATTCCATGCCAGGTTGTTACTATTAATTTTGCTTCAACAGCTTTATTAAGATCATCCTGCAAATCTACCTTGCAGCTATGTCTGTTGTAATCGCGACTCATCCAGTTTTCCGGCATATCATAGGGTTTATACATTCTCACTGAAAAGTCCCTCTCTATGATTATTCCGGTTACTGCAGGGGTGACATATGTTATTCCTTCAACATCAGTTACAAGAGCCATTATGCTTACAGGGCCATTCTGATCCGGTACCCAGCGGGTATCCCATTCGGCGGTGTAGGGGCTTTCTTTGGCAGTCCCAAGATGATGCCTCATTTCACCATTCCTGTAAGAATACTGCCATTCCTGATATAGTCCATCTCCATCGTAGTCAAAACCCTCATAATATCCCAGGTATTCCACGTGTCTGATCGGGACACTTGTTTTGTTTTCTTCGATTTTTAAAGGCATTATATCGCCCTCAAAGGTACTGCCTGGTGCAGGTGATATAATTTCTGCACCCGGGAAGGGTTTTCCCGAAGAATAATATATACGGAATATTACTCCATAGAATCCCCATTGCCCCCAGCCAAAATCATGCGTTATCTGTTTTCCGCATCCAAACTCAAAAGTGTTTTTACCTTCTTTCAACAGTTCAAGAGGAATACTCACCACCGGGTACCTGAACTGCATGTAGCTTTCAGGCTTGCCTGGCCCGATATGCGGAGATTCGGGTATCTGCATCCATTCACTGCCGTTAATACGGAATTTTTTGTCGCTTGTCCCTGCGTGTCCCCCCCACATTTCAATGCATATTTCCGCCTTTATTGCTTTACCAAGGTCATCAATACTGATTTCATTTATCGGATTAGGAAGAAATTCAAGGGCACCGGCGTGACTAGCCCACATATCAGTTACTCTCTGCCAGTTATGGGCATTTACCCAGGGACCGTTCCATTTGTACTCCCTGAAAACATCTCCCGGGATAAAGGGTAACTCATTAAACATCTCCCTGTTGTCCTCAACTTTTTCTCTTGTTATTATACCCATTTCATCCTGTCCCTTCCATATTTTAGCTGCTGTTTCCTGGAATATACCGGTTACCAAACCAGCAGCCAACATTATACAAACCGCTGCAACTAAAACAATCCACTTCGCAAACCTTTTCATAACAGCCTCCTTTTAAATCATACTATCCTTCATATAACCACCAGTTTTAAAAAAAGACTTCAGGACTGTACTGTAATTCCTTTATATTATTACATGCAGATATTGTGAAACTATTGCATCAAATATAATTATAAGCAGAATTTTTCTAAAAAACCTGGTGCTCATCTATTGATACTCCATTAATTGATTTACAGTAATTATATCAAAGTCATCAGGTGCAATATATACAAGAATCTAAATAATATTCAATAATATGATGTTTTTTCATATCTCTTCAGAAGTGCAAGCAGGTATAGATACCTCAACTTTTGTTCCCAATCCTTCAGTGCTTTCAAAACAGATGCCATATTCATCCCCATAAAATAGCTTAATTCTTTGAATTACATTGTAGATGCCATACCCCGATTTACCATTGTTTACAGATGCAGTAAGCGCATTGTTAAGTTTATTCAACGTTTTTTGAGAGATTCCGCTCCCATTATCAACTACTTTCAAGTATACAGTATTATCCTTTCTCTGTGCAGAAATGAGGATTTTTCCATTATCACCTTTTTCATAGATACCGTGAAGCACTGCATTTTCTACTATTGGCTGAAGTATAAATTTCAATATATAAAGGTCTTTTACATTATCATCAACATTAAAGTCTACCCTGTAATTTCGGCTGTATGTGTATTTTTGGATTTCACAGTAATGCTCTACTATCTCGATTTCCCTGGATATTTTAACAATATGATTCCCCCTGCTTAAAGCAGCACGATAGAAAAGAATCAATTTATCCAGCACATTTCCTGATTCAATATCACCTTTTTTTAATACACTCCATCTTATTGCAGATAAGGTATTGTATAAGAAATGGGGATTAAACTGCGCCTGCAGCAGTTGAATCTCTATTGCTTTTTTTTCTATCTCCATTCTATGCTCTTTAGCCACATTTTCCTCCAGCATATCAAGCATATTGTTAAAATTATCATCAATAAGTGCAATTTCATCGTTTCCGTCTATTTTAAAGTCTCTGTAGTCATTTATGTTTTTCATTTTTTTGATAAAAAGATATATCCTGTTGACTGCAAGCTTAGAAAAAGCTGCAGTAATGGCAATGGCTGCCAGCAAAAATAATCCTGTAATTATATATAATACCCTTTGCTGTCTCGCCCCCATTTCCCTTATAAGATCTTCTGAATAATACACATCAAGATAGGTATCGTGTATACATTCAAAACTGTAAAACAGCCCCTCATCTTTATTATGTAAATTTTTAAAGTCAGGCAGGCTTTCTATCTTTTCACTTGAAGTGATAATTTCCCCATCATCGTTTCGGAATATATACCAGCCATTTTCACCTGCATCAAAGGTTCTTAAAGCTTCTGTAAAATAGTGTAAATCTATTTCTACACTTATTATTCCAAATAATATATTATCTTTGGGCCTGAAAAGGCGGGACATTATCATACACTCGTTTATGCTGTCATCCATCCTGGTTTCAGCAGAAAAAATGCTGATTCTTACAATTCCGCTTTCTATATTTTCCTTGATAGTTTTTACAGGAAACTTGTCCATCTGCATTATGTATTTCCCATCTGAAGGGAGATAGGAATCATAAAGATATATTCTGGTAATATACTTGTTTCTCAGATAGTACAATACGAACAGTCTGTTTATTTCATCTCTGTAATCGTTATAAACTTCTGTCCTGGGCTTATTCTTTTCCTTGTAATACATAAGCGTGTCACAGAGATTTTGATTTAAATAAATATCATCCGACATTTTACCGAAAAATTCAAGTCTGAAATTAATGTCTTTCTGTAGCATATGGGCCTTTTGATAAAGATGCTTTTCTGCCAGTTCGTAAATATATATATTATATATGTTGTTTGTTATTTTTCCTAAAGATAATATGGCTAAAAGTAGAAGAGGGATAAATAGAAATCTTATCTTGGCTTTAAGAGTAGTATTGCTGTATAGATGAATCATTATTTTTTTAAACATATTCATCCCTCAAAAAATACTGTATTATACTAAATGATAACATTTCCTCTTTCCAAACTCAAATCAATGAAGTTCTAAAAAATAAAAAGGGAACTTTATTCAAAGCTCCCTTTTTATAACCAATCTATTTATTAATATCTACTGGTTAAGTTTTTCCGTCTTAGCTCCAGGCGGGAATTTATGAGGGTATTTTCTCAGGAATTCATAATAATCACTGGTTTGTTTTTCCTTGTAATTATCGAATTCAGCTTTGTTGTAATATACGTCATAGAAGTTTTCCAGGTATTTATCGAATTCATTGTCGTTTTGTGCCATAACTGTCTGTGCGAAAGTATCTCTGAATCCCTGTATCTGAGACCAGAACACCTTGTTTGTTTCATGTGTACCATTCCAGCCAAAGAAACTGAAATCCCAGTAACCTTTTGTGAATTCAGCTGCACATGCTTCCCTGAATGCCTGTTCCACTTCGACCTTCTTTTCAACCGTCGGATGATATGGCTGTTCACCAAGAAACCCGATTCTCCAGAATTCATCCTGTAAATACTTAATATCTTCGACTGCATGCAACCCATAATAGTCAAAGTCCTTTGATATACCTATTGACTTTTTACCAGCCACAACATCAGCGAATTCCTGTGATACCCATTCCCTTTTTCCGTTCTTTTCAGTCCACAGTCCGGAATCCTCAGGTCCCCAGACAACCATTTTCAATCCATCATCGCTAGCAAAGTAGTTCAGGTAACCAAGTACCTTTTTCATCTCTTCTTCGTTAAGGGTTTTCTTGTTTAATACCCAGCCCAGCTGTGCCCTTGCAGTTTCAGCAGTTACAAGTCCGCCAATGTTTATAAAGTCGCCATCTTCATAACGCAGAGGCACGGGAACATAACGATAATCTTCGCCGGCCTGTATAAGTGCCTTGTTTCCATCATACAGCCTATCCATTGTCTGGGTGTAAACAACAGCATACTGCCCTGTTGCTATCTTCTCAAGAAATGCGTCCTGTTTCTGCAGTGCATATTCCGGATCAATAAGACCTTCATTGAACATTCCGTTAAGCTTCTTAAGGTACGCCTCCCATTGGTCCTTCCTGTCATGAGGTGCAGTTGAGACTTCAAATATCATGGGATCAAAAGCAGCATATATTGGAAAATTACAAATGCACCTGGTTAAATCAAACATTAACCTGTCGTTTTCTCCGCTGAAAGGAATGATATCTTCCCCGTATTTTGCCTTAACCTCTCTGCAAAAATCAATCAGTCCATCAAAGGTGTCAAATTTTGGTACGTGGATATCTTCCCACGTAAGAGTTCTTTGTTCGTTTATGTCCTCAAGTTCCTTGTAGCTTTTTGCACCCGGGACTAATTCCTTTAAGATATCGTCTCTAATAAATACCCAGTTTCTGTCATTCCACAGGAAGTTGATCTTCATTTTTGCATAATCAGAATATCTTTCAGCTACTTCAGCCCCTGCATCAAATAATCCGTCAAGAATGTAGTAGTGTTTACCATCAGGTCTCCTGTTAACCTCCCATGCCAACTCCGGAGTAAGCGCATATGCATCAGGACAGTATTGCTTGAGATCTTCATCGGTAAACCGCCAGGCCAGGTCTTTTTCTTCCATTACGGCGCGGATTACAGGTTCCTTCTGACTTAAGTTTCTTCTCAGGATATCAGGCAGGTCATTGGACTGATATAGAAGATTAAATCTCTGCTCATCGTCAATATCTCCACCACTGTAGACGGTGTTGACAATTCTTACTCCAGTAATTTCAGCTATTGCATCCTTTACTATGTTCTCTTTTACATTGCCCTTGTATTGTCCTTCCGAGTAGCACCACATGTTGACTTCAAGTATTTCCTGCTTCTCCTTTTCTGTTTCTTTTGTTGCTTCAACATCTTTCTCGGTCAGTTTAGCCTCTTTATTTGTTTCTTCACCTTTTTCCTGCTGACATCCCGTAGCAAGAGCACCAAACATAAATACTACAGACAGCACTACAGTCAAAATCTTTAAACTTTTCTTCATTTCGACACTCCTTTCTTAATATAGAAATCAAAAACAGCTCTCAATGCTGTAAACGTTCTAATCCCCCCTTTTAATATTATATATTGCCTGAGATTATATGTCATTACATCGATGCCAAATCAATAATTGCCTTTTTTTGTTACTCCTTTACTCCTCCTATCATTACCCCTTTGACGAAATATTTTTGCAGGAACGGATACACACACACTATTGGAATCACAGTAACCATTAATATGGCCATTTGCAGTGATTTGGTTGTAACCTGCCTCTTTTCCGACTGTCTTTGAATAAAATCACCATATGATAGTATTTCCTGTGTGGTATTCCCTCTTAATACCTGGCGCAGTGTAAACTGCAGTGTATATAACTTTTTATTTGAAATAAAAAGCAGCGTAGTCCAAAAGTCGTTCCATAGGTATACGGCATGGAATATGGATATTGCTGCAATTGCCGGAAGAGAAAGAGGTACTATTATTTTGAAAAAAATTGTAATATAGTTTGCCCCATCTATCAGTGCCGATTCCTCAAGGCTGTTTGATATGGTCTTCATATATGTCCTCACTATAATACAGTGGTAAAAGCTGAATCCCGCCGGCAGTATGTATACCAGATAATTATTGATAAGACCCAGATTGCTGATGTTGATATAAAATGGGACAAGCCCTGCGTGCATGAACATAGGTATAAACAAATATATCAGTATGGGTTTTCGGTAAGGAAGAGTATTCTTTGTAAGGGCATAGGCAGCGGCTGTGACAGCAAATATATGATATATCGTCCCCAGAATAGACCTTGACACGCTTACTAAAATGGAGCTTCTTATTGTGCTGTAGTTTAATGCCACACGGAAGTTTTCCATTGTAAACATTCTTGGGAATATGGTTATTCCCCCACGCATTGTATCTATTCCATTGTTGAAGGCAATTGCTGCAATGTTTATAAAAGGATACAGAGTAATGCAACAAATAAATACAAGCATTCCAATATTAAAAACGTTAAATATTTTTTCTCCTTTACTCCTTGGAATCAAATTCATACACTCCTTACCACAATGATATGCCAGAAAATTTTCTGCTAATAAAATTAGATGTTCCAATTATAAAAAAGGCTACAATCCCTTTAAAAAACCCTATGGCGGTACCATATGAAAAATTCCCCAGCCTTATGGATTCATAGTACACATAAGTATCAATTACATGGGTTTCTGTACGAATAACATCATTCTGCATATTGTAAACCATATCAAATCCTACATTCAAAAGGTTTCCCGTACCCAGAATTAAAAGAAGAATGGCTGTAGGCAATATGGATGGAATGGTAATGTTCCACGTAAGCTGCCATCTGTTTGCTCCATCAATATAACCTGCTTCATATAACTGTGGATCTATAGATGATAATGTAGCAAGATATATTATTGCAGAAAATCCAGTATTCTTCCATATCATTGCAGTTAACAGTACAGGCACGAAATATTTATGGTCTGATAAAAACGGTAACTTGCTGTTAAATATATTGTATATTAATTCATTAAGCTGACCTGACGGAAGAAGATATTCATAGAAAATTCCCGCTATTATTACCCACGACATAAAATGAGGCAGATACGATACTGTCTGGACAAGTTTTTTGAATTTTACAGCCCTTAATTCATTCAATAGAAGAGCAAATGTTATTGGTACCGGAAATATGAACACAGTAGCACTTAGTGATATAAATAAGGTATACCCCAGTACTTTCCAGAATTCTTTTTCAGTAAAAATAGTCCTGAACCAGTGAAGACCTACCCAGGGACTGTGCCATATGCCATCAATAATGTTATATTCCTTGAATGCCATTAACAGTCCGTACATGGGCATATACATAAAAAGAAATGTTATTATAACTGCCGGTAACAGTAATATATATATTGTCGACATTTTTTTTATCATTTGCTTTCTCAGACTGGAAGCGGCCATTAACGTATCCTCCCTGTGCAGTTAACTATTGATACTTAATTTACTAATAAAATTATATAACATGGAAAAGATTATTTATATTATAAAAACTAAATTAAATACAACAATGCTTATCAGTTGTTTATCCTGGATGCCTTGTAAAATTATAATTTTTTAAAAAAATGATAATATAACAATATGTTAAGCATCCATTTATCATAATAAAAGAAGAGAAGGTTAAATAACCTCCTCTTCTAAGCTATACATGGTATTACTGTTCAATACAGCTCATGTCATCAACAAAAAGGTCTGCTGTACCCGTTTCTGTGTCAACATATATGTTTGCGGAGCTTATGGAACCGCTTTCGTTGAATGTGTACTGGCCGCTTATCTGTGTCCAGCCCGAGTTGTTTACTGTTGTCCATGCCATCGGCCTGTAGTACGTGTTTCCCCCAACAGTTATCTGGGCCATTATCCTGCCGTTATATGAACCTGATGATGTCCTTACCCTTGCAGAAATACTGTATGTGGTATTATTTTGCAGTCCAATACCCTGTCTTGCAGAACCCCACTGGGCTGCCCTGTTGTAAACCTTTAAAGCATAAGAACCACTGTAAACAGGAGAGGTTACTGCACTAATTGAACAACCTGCCGCATTCCAGTTATTAGTGCCGTCCTCAAACCCGGGATTTAATATCATGTTATCAGATGCAGGTGTTGGACTGGGAGTAGGTGTCGGGGTTGCTGTGGGTTCAGGTGTAGGTGTTGCTGTGGGTTCAGGTGTGGGTGTTGGTGTTGGCGTTGCATCGCCGCCAGTGGTAAGAATATCCATACCATTTACGCATGCACTATCATATGACGTAGCAGTAAACACTATTGTTATATTTCCCGAACTGTCGGCATCAGTGGTAAACTCCTCTACTACGGCCTTGTTTGCGCCTCCTGCCGCCTGAATTATGTCATAGTCGGTCATTACCCTTGTACCGTTTATATCAACATGGAATAATCTGTCCCCCACTTGCGTGTTATAGAAATCAGCAAAGTGCAGCCTGGCTTTATATGTTTCTCCCGCTGTAAGGCCCGTAAATGTATAGGTGAACGTGTTTCCGCTTCCCCATTCATACCTGTATGACTGGTATACCACTTCGGGTGCCGGATCAGTCACACCTGATGTATCTATGTTGTCGGTTTCAGAGTAAGCGGTTCCCCCGGTATAATAATTGTCGGCTTCATATGGTGAAGCTGCGCTTCCTCCTGCGTTAACCTGGTATACAGGTGTTTCTGTTCCGGTTGTGGGTGTCGGAGTCGGAGTTGATGTAGGTGTGGCCGTCGGTTCCGGTGTTGGTGTAGCCGTCGGTTCCGGTGTTGGTGTGGCCGTCGGTTCCGGTGTCGGCGTGTCTGTAGCCTCAGGCGTCGGTGTCGGAGTCGGCGTTGCATCGCCAGTGGTAAGAACCTCCATACCATTTACGCATGCACTGTCATATGACGTAGCAGTAAACACTATTGTTATATTTCCCGAACTGTCGGCATCAGTGGTAAACTCCTCTACTACGGCCTTGTTTGCGCCTCCTGCCGCCTGAATTATGTCATAGTCGGTCATTACCCTTGTACCGTTTATATCAACATGGAATAATCTGTCCCCCACTTGCGTGTTATAGAAATCAGCAAAGTGCAGCCTGGCTTTATATGTTTCTCCCGCTGTAAGGCCCGTAAATGTATAGGTGAACGTGTTTCCGCTTCCCCATTCATACCTGTATGACTGGTATACCACTTCGGGTGCCGGATCAGTCACACCTGATGTATCTATGTTGTCGGTTTCAGAGTAAGCGGTTCCCCCGGTATAATAATTGTCGGCTTCATAAGTTGAAACTGCACTGCCTCCGGAATTTACCTGGATGGTTGCACTTCCCGGTAACGGCGTGTTTGTAGGAGTAGGAGTCGGAGTCGGAGTTGAAGTTGGCCCGGGTGTTGAAGTAGGTCCTATATCACCCATGCTGGCCTCAACAGCATAGGGGTCTTTTCTTGTCAGGCTAACAGTAATGTTTGTCTGCGCGGTAGAAGCATAGTCCCTGACATTGGCCTGGATCCAATTCTTTTGGTTGGTGTCCATGGTCAGTTTTACATATCGGGCCTGCAGGTCATATACTTCGGTTTCCCAGTTTTCCCCGTTCTGTGTTATAGCTTTCCGCCCTGTTACCGGAATGGCGACGGACTGTCCTACGGAATATGATGCTATAGCCGCGTCTATATTGTTAGCTTCGGCTGACTGCGAGGGTATCTGCCACATGCTCGGCTGCCCCACATCCGAAAGGTATGTCTTCCTGACGGTATGCAGCGGCCCGGCAAATGAAACGGAATTCTCGGTTCCGTTATGCTCACAGTTGAGATTTGTCCTTAGCTGGCTCAGGCTTGAGCACGATGTACCCTTCCATCTGCCATATGTGCCTGTTCCGTCGTAGTTGTTATAATTGATTGTCACACCGTGACCGCCGGGAGTACCAGCCGAAATAGTATCTGTAAGGCTTGT
>CAYYGK010000067.1:0-12439 GCA_964471145.1 uncultured Eubacteriales bacterium
AGCAGGCAACTTCAGCCTCAAAATCCCGACAAATAAACTTGAAAACGGTGTTTATTTACTGGTGGTTGAAAACAGTGAAGGTAGTGTTATAAAGAAGTTGGTGGTTAATAAGTGAAATTTTTTTAATAATAAGTTTAAGAATTATCTCGCCAAAAAGATTTTACCTAATAATTTTATCAAATAAACTTTTAATATAAGCACTTTCCCCGAGGCTGGAATTTTGCCCAATTTCAAAAATATTTAACGAATTACAATACTTTATCAATTCTTCATCATCTTGAGGTGCATTCTTCCATCGCTTTATTCCGGCTTCCTTAAATGATTTTGGAGATATAATAATAGAATTCAAAATAACATCTTTAATATCAATGCTTTTTTCAAGTTCTTTGATTTTTTTATGAAGTTGAATCTTATCACTATCAAAACCATTGTCTTCATTGCGTAAGCCATGCGGATCAATAAATGTTAGATATTGTTTCTTGCCTTTTTTGATCCAGAATAAGAAATCAGGATAAAATCCACCTGAAGTTGAAAAATAAAATCCAAGGCCTTTGTTTCTTCCTAAGTTTCGTAAAAGATAAAACTTTAAATCATTGGTTCAAGGCCTTTCTCCACTTGTACTCTAAACCCTTTAAGCTGTGAAATCAGTACTGTATCATACAGTGCTGCTTCTACCGAGGCCATTATGTTCTCTTTGCCTTTCCTTACAGCTGCAGCAACAAGCTTCAGTCCGTCAGGAAGCTGCATGGAAAGTGCCTTCAAAAACTCCCGGGGCATGATTTTCTGTGTCAGCTCAAAATCAGCATATTCAGCCTCACTTGTAACACCTACCGGAAGGGGCAGCCCGAAAACAATAGCCGGCCTTGGATTATATCCTTCCGAGTACCTTACGGGAAGGCGTGCCCGCCTGAGTGCCCTTTCAAAAACCCTCAATATGTCAAGATGGGAAATAAACCTTACCTTCTCTCCCCTTGTAAACTTTGCCCTTATGCAGTACAAGCCTTTCAGGCCTCCTCCCTCTTTATACACACGGGAGCGCCAAATAAAGCAGCCCCGCACCGGGAGCATTCCTCCCTGCAGGAAGGCGTTGTTATTCCCTTTGCCGAACGCTCTCTTTCTTTCCACAAAAAGCCTTCAGAAACACCGGCATCAATATGTGACCACGGAAATACCTCATCCCTGCGCCTCTCCCTGTTTGCATAAAACGAAGTGTCAACACCGCATTCTTCAAATGCCTCCACCCATCTGTCAAACTTAAAGTGCTCCCTCCACCCGTCAAATCTACATCCTTTTTCCCAGGCTTTAACAAGCACCCTGGCTGTTCTCCTGTCCCCCCTGGCAAACACAGCCTCCAGGAGGCTCAGGTTTGGATCATCCCAGTTATATTTTATGAACCTGCTCCTTAATTTTTGCCTCAAAATCTTCTGCTTCTGCTCAAAACCATTCGGAGTTTCCTGTGCCTCCCACTGGAAGGGTGTAAAAGGCTTGGGTACAAACGATGATGTGCTCAGGGTTATACCTGCCCTCTGCTTTTTCCCGTCCTTTCCCCTCCTGCATACCTTGAGGACTTTGAATGCAAGGTCAGCAACAGCCTCTACATCATCCATGGTTTCATGCGGAAGCCCTATCATAAAATAAAGCTTTATGCTGTTCCATCCACCTTCAGCAGCCAGGGCTGCCGACCTTAACAGGTCCTCTTCGGTTACATTTTTGTTTATACTGTCCCTCAGCCTCTGAGTACCTGCCTCAGGTGCAAAAGTCAGCCCGCCTCTCCTTACACTCCCTGCTTTTTCCAAAAGATCCAGAGTGAAAGAATCTACTCTCAGCGAAGGCAGGGAAAGGTTTATACCCTGTTGCCGTGTCATCTCCACAAGCCCTTCGGTAAGCTCATGGAGCCTGGTATAATCACTTGTACTCAATGATGAAAGTGAAATCTCTTCATATCCGGTTTTTCTAATCAGGTCCTTTGCCTGCCTTAGAAGCTTCGTGCTTGACTTTTCCCTTACCGGCCTGTATATGAATCCTGCCTGGCAGAACCTGCATCCCCTTGTACATCCCCTGAACAGCTCAAGCATTATCCTGTCATGCACAATGCTGATATACGGTACGATTATCCTGTCCGGAAAGCTTACGCTATCAAAGTCTTTTATTATCCTCTTTCTAATAACCTCCCTGTATTTCCCGTTCACAGGTACCGTAGCCTTCAGTGTACCGTCATCATTGTAATGGGCGGTATAGAAGCCGGGCACATATATGCCTTCCACACCTGCTATCCTGTCAAGGAAACCTTCTCTGGACAGCCCCGGATACCGGGCGTATATGTCCAGAATCTCCGTAATTGCCTGTTCGCTCTCTCCTATGACAAAGAAATCCACAAACTCTGCAAGCGGTTCCGGATTGAAAGCACACGGCCCACCGGCACACACAAGAGGATCATTCTCATTCCTCATATGACTGAGTATGGGGACACCTGCAAGGTTGAGCATATTGATAAGGTTTGTATAGCTCATCTCATACTGCAGGGAAAACCCAATAAAATCAAAACTTTTTATCTCTTCATGTGTCTCCAGAGAAAAAAGCCCGATGCTGTTTTCTCTCATCTTCTGCTCCATATCGGTCCAGGGAGCAAAAACCCTTTCACAATAAGTGTCATCCCTGCTGTTCATGATATGGTACAGTATTCTTGTTCCCAGGTGGGACATCCCCACCTCATATATATCAGGAAAACAAAGAGCAAACCTTGTATTCACACTGTCCGGGTCCTTTACTTCCATGTTCCATTCCCCACCCGTATATCTTGCAGGCTTTTCTACTTCCGCCAGTATTCTGTCAAGCACCCTCGGGGGCATTCTACCATCCTTTCCCTGCAGTAAAACCGTATCATCATACAGCAAGTATACTCCCTCTTTAAGACTCCTATGTAAGAATAACCTTAATATGGACCGTTGTCAATCAGCATGTATAACACTCATACAGCATAATCCAGCAGTATTATCCCGATACAGAAAAGCAGTGTTAATGCCGAAACCTTTGCATCAACCACAGTAAACTTAAGCTGCTTCATTCGTGTCCTTCCTTCGCTTCCCCTGTAGCATCTTGCCTCCATTGCGGTGGCAAGGTCATCCGCCCTTCTGAATGCGCTGACGAAAAGGGGGACAAGCACAGGAACAAATGCCCTGGCCCGCTGAAATATATTTCCTGTATCAAAATCCGCTCCCCTTGCCGCCTGAGCCTTCATTATCTTGTCGGTCTCCTCCAGGAGTGTCGGTATGAATCTCAATGCAATGGTCATCATCATTGCTATCTCATGAGCAGGCACCCCGATTCTCTTCAAGGGCTCCATAAGCTTTTCTATTCCATCGGTAAGGAATATGGGGGTTGTTGTCAGTGTAAGAAGAGAAGCCGAAACTATGAGCAGGGTAAGCCTTAATCCCATTCTGACCGCAAGGTCCACCCCTTCATAAGTAATCCTGATGAAGCGGTACTGAAAAAGCGTCCTGCCGCCAACAGTGAACATGTTTATGAAAATAACAAATACAAGTATCAGCAGCACTGGCTTGAGGCTCTTCATGGTATGCGTAACAGGTATCCCGGATAGTACAATTGCCAGCAGTGTGAACATCATCAGCATAATATATCCCGTATATGATTGTACGGCAAATATTATGACCATATATAGTATTGTAAGTAATATCTTCACCCTGGGGTCCGTCCTGTGCAGTATTGAGCCCCCGGGGTAATACTGTCCCAGTGTGATATCTTTTAACATATAACCTCCGCCAGACAGTGCTGCTGCCTGCAGAATGTCATCGCAGGTATTTGAGCAGTTCTCTCATTGCTTCCGGCACTGTATAAATATTGTCATCAATCTGCGGCACTACCTTCTTAAGCCGCTTTAAAAGGTATGTTATCTGGGGAGCTGTAAGACCCAGTCTCTCAAGCCGCTCAACGTCACTGAACACCTCTTTTACACTCCCGTCCATTTCAATCTCTCCCCCGTTTAACACCACTACCCTCCCGGCAAGTTTAGCTATGTCCTCCATGTTGTGTGATACAAGTATCACGGTAATGCCGGTCTCATCATGAAGCCTTTTTATGTACCCGTATATGGCATCCCTTCCCGCCGGGTCAAGTCCTGCAGCAGGTTCATCAAGCACCAGTACTTGAGGCTCCATTACAAGTATCCCCGCAATAGCCACCCTTCTCTTCTGTCCCCCTGACAGTTCAAAAGGTGACTTTCCGTAAATGCTTTCATCAAGGCCTACCGTTTTTACAGCCTGCTGTATGTTGCGGTCTGCTCTTTTTTTGTCAAATCCCATCCTGACAGGCCCGAATAACAGGTCTTTATAGACTGTCTCCTCAAAAAGCTGGTGTTCGGGATACTGGAACACAATGCCTACCTGTCTCCTGAGTTCTTTGAGATTTTTGCCGGTGACATCAATTCCGTTGACTATCAGGCTGCCTGTCTCCGGTTTCAATAGCCCGTTGAAGTGCTGTACCAGTGTAGATTTGCCGGAACCGGTATGGCCGATAATGCCTATAAACTCACCATCCCGGATCCTTAAGCTTATATTTCTCAGGGCTCGTTTTTCAAAAGGTCCACCCTTCATGTATGTATATGAAAGATTTTCAACAATTACAGCCATATTCAATCCCGCCCAGACATCATTGAACTGAGAATCCTGAAAGCTTGTTCTGTATCAACAACGTCCTCCGGAAGACCATACCCCTTCAGGTTCAATTCATAAAAAAGCTCTGTTATCATCGGCACATCCAGTCCCAGTGCCTTGACCTCCGATACCCTGGAAAAAACCTGTCCTGGTGTGCCGTCAAGCACAATTTTCCCCTCGTCTATAACTACAACCCTGTCAGCCATGCCTGCCTCATCCATATGGTGGGTAATGTGTATTATTGTTATGCCTTCATCCCTGTTGAGCATGCGCAGCACATCCATGACCTCTTTCCTGCCCAGCGGATCGAGCATTGATGTTGCTTCATCAAGTACTATGATTTCGGGCTTCATTGCAAGTATTCCTGCTATGGCAGCCCTCTGCTTCTGTCCTCCTGACAGCAAATGCGGTGCATGCGTGGTATACTCTTGCATATCAACCGTCCTTAAGGCATCATCCACCCTCCTGCGTATCTCGGACGGTTCTATACCTATATTCTCCGGACCGAAAGCAACATCCTCTTCCACGGTGGTTCCCACAATCTGGTTGTCAGGATTCTGGAACACCATACCCACACTCCTGCGGATATCCCATAACCGTCCCTCGTCTGTTGTAAGAATGCCAAGCACATAAACAGTACCCCTTTCGGGCAAAAGCAAAGCATTGAACAGTCTTGCAAGTGTGGATTTGCCAGAGCCGTTCCTGCCTATAACCGCTGTAAAGCTGCCTCGCTCAAACG
Source organism: uncultured Eubacteriales bacterium (assembly GCA_964471145.1). Classification (GTDB taxonomy): domain Bacteria; phylum Bacillota; class Clostridia; order Acetivibrionales; family STF1-152; genus CAYYGK01. The sequence continues at coordinate 5,410 of CAYYGK010000067.1, forward strand.
CAAGGTTTATACCGTCAAGCGCGGTAACATCCTGTACGTCCTCAGAATGTGCTCTGTATATATAGCCTGCATTTTCAGTTGTTATTAAAACGCTTTTCACCACTAAAACCTCTGCAAATAAAAACAGGGATGTGCGAGGCATCCCCATTGTATCAGTGTATTTTTTTACCAGGGTCTCATATGAGTTCCAGCAATACTATTTCCGCTGCATCGCCTCTGCGGGGCCCCAGCTTGTGAATTCTCGTATAACCGCCGTTCCTGTCCTTGTACTTTGGCGCTATCTCATCAAACATCTTGTCTGCCAGGTTGAGCCTGTTGCCTTCACTGTCACTTGCCCTGTACAGCCATTTCATAATCCGCCTTCTTGCGTGCAGCCTTGAAGGGCTGTCCACTGTTGCCATTTCAGTGGTCTCCTCTCTTTCAACCACCTCGTATTTCCTGTTGTTCCTGGAAGTTGCCGAATTGGTTATCTTCCTGCCACCGCTGTCCTTTCTTGCCCGTGTGACCTTTTCCTGTTTTGAAGTAAAATTGTCACATTCCCTGACTGCAAGCGTAATCATTCTTTCGGCAATCCTTTTGACTTCCTTTGCCCTTGCCTCAGTAGTCTCTATTTTTCCATTCTCGATAAGCGAAGTAACAAGGCTTCTTAGCATAGCTTTTCGTTGGGCTGTTCTTCTTCCCAGTTTCCTGTTTACAGGCATAATAATACCTCCCGAATCTGCTTAGTCCTATCCCGCCTATTCCTCAGACGGCTTGAGCGAAAGGCCGAGTCCATTTAGTTTCTGGACAACTTCGTCCAGTGATTTCCTGCCAAGGTTCCTTACTTTCATCATATCAGCTTCCGTCTTGTTGGTAAGGTCCTCAACAGAATTTATACCTGCCCTCTTCAGGCAGTTGTAGGAACGGACCGACAGGTCCAGCTCCTCTATAGTCATTTCCAGTACCTTTTCCTTCTTGGTCTCTTCTTTTTCCACCAGTATCTCAGTATCTCTGGCATCTTCTGTAAGGTCAATAAACAAGCTGAGGTGCTCACTCATAATCTTTGCTCCAAGGCTTATTGCCTCCTCGGGCTTTATGCTGCCGTTGGTCCATACCTCAAAGGTAAGTTTGTCCCAGTCTGTGGCCTGCCCCACACGGGTATCCTCAACATTAAAATTAACCTTCCTGACAGGTGTATATAAGGAATCCACAGGTATTACACCTATGGGCTGACCGGGCTGCTTGTTTCTCTCGGAAGATACATAACCCCTGCCCTTGTTAAGCGTCATCTCCATGTAGAATCGGCTCTCCCCGTTAAGTGTTGCTATGACAAGGTCAGGATTAAGTATTTCCACGTCTGCATCAGTCTTTATATCGCCAGCGGTGATTACCCCTTCTCCTTCAGTATCTACATATACCACCTTCTGCCCGTCACTGTGCAGCTTTATTGATAGTTCCTTTATGTTGAGTATCAATTCTGTCATGTCTTCGACTACACCGGGTATCGTAGAGAACTCATGGAGAACCCCGTCAATTTTTATTGTACTCACCGCCGCACCCGGCAGCGATGAAAGAAGTATTCTTCTCAGTGAGTTGCCCAGGGTGGTTCCATAGCCCCTTTCAAGAGGTTCTATTACAAACCTGCCGTACTTGTTGTCATTCTTTGATTCAATACATTCTATCCTAGGTTTTTCAATTTCAATCACTAAAAACCCTCCCTTTGCAGTTTCCGCCTTCTATGAGGGCAGCCCGACAGTGGTGCACGCCGGCTGTTACACAATATCACTACTTGGAGTACAACTCAACTATAAGATGTTCCCTTATAGGCAGGTCAATTTCCTCCCTGTCCGGGAGTTTTACAACTTTTCCTGTTAAATTCTCCCTGTCAAGGTCCAGCCAGTCAGGCAGTGTCCTGCCCTCTGCGGCTTCCGCCATTTCCTTGAACCTGGGAAGCTTTCTGCTGCTTTCCTTTACAGCAACCACATCCTCCGATTTAAGCAGGTATGAAGGAATATCAACCTTGCTGCCGTTTACCGTCATATGCCCATGCCTTACCATCTGGCGGGCCTCCGATCTGGATGAAGCAATCCCCATCCTGTGAACAACGTTGTCCAGTCTGCTCTCAAGTATCTGGAGGAGATTCTCACCAGTCACTCCCTTTTTCCTGGCAGCCAGCTCAAAGTATTTCCTGAACTGTCCTTCCAGCACACCGTAGAATCTTCTGGCCTTCTGCTTTTCACGCAGCTGTATTCCGTACTCGGAAAGTTTCTTCCTCTGCTGACCGTGCTGCCCGGGAGCATACGCTCTCCTGTTTACAGCACATTTATGTGTATAGCATCTGTCGCCTTTTAGAAAAAGCTTCTCTCCTTCTCTGCGACAAAGCTTACATGATGAACCCGTGTATCTTGCCATTCACTGTTCCACCTCCATTGAATATATAAATCAACAGCAGTCCTCCTGCTGCTACACCCTTCTTCTTTTCGGCGGCCGGCAGCCGTTGTGGGGTATGGGAGTGACATCTTTTATCATACTCACTTCCAGCCCTGCAGCCTGCAGTGCCCTTATAGCTGCCTCCCTGCCGGCACCTGGCCCCTTCACAAATACCGCAACGCTCTTTAAACCATGTTCCATTGCAGATTTTGCAGCAGACTCAGCTGCCATCTGGGCTGCAAACGGAGTACTCTTCCTGGAACCTCTGAAACCCAGTCCTCCTGCACTTGCCCATGACAGTGCATTTCCCGAAGTATCCGTAATAGTAACAATTGTATTATTGAATGTTGAACGGATATGCGCACTTCCCCGCTCAATGTTTTTGCGTTCGCGCCTGCGTCTTGTTCCCCTTCTGGTTTTTGTGGTCTTGCTTTTTGTCGCCATCCGGTATGCATACCTCCTTCCGGTATTATTTCTTCTTCCTCGCACCTATAGCCTTACTCGGCCCCTTGCGTGTCCTGGCATTGGTCTTTGTACGCTGTCCCCTGACGGGCAGCCCGGACCTGTGCCTCCTTCCCCTGTAAGAACCAATCTCAATCAGCCTTTTAAGGTTCATCTGAAGTTCACGCCTGAGATCACCTTCAACCGTATAACCGTTGTCTATCTTCTCCCTCAGCTTGCTGACTTCCTCATCTGTCAGGTCTCTTACCCGGGTATCAGGACTTATCCCGGTTTGTTCAAGTATCTCTTTTGATTTGGACCTACCAATACCGAATATATATGTCAAGCCTATTACCACTCGTTTCTCCCTGGGTAAATCCACCCCTGCTATACGGGCCATTTTTTTACACCTCCATTATTCATTATGCCCAATATTGTATAACCCCTGCACTTTAACCCTGTTTTTGCTTGTGTTTGGGGTTTTGACATATTACCATTACCTTTCCTTTTCTTTTAATTATCTTGCATTTTTCGCATATTACCTTCACAGACGGTTTAACCTTCATTTTAATCCCTCCCTGCCAAATGCGGAGTATTGTGCATTTGCGCCTATTTGCCCCTCCAGGTTATCCTTCCCCTTGTGAGGTCATAGGGTGACAGTTCCAGGGTAACCTTATCTCCGGGCAATATTTTTATAAAATTCATCCTGAGCTTCCCTGAAATATGTGCAAGCACCTTATGTCCGTTGTCCAGTTCAACCTGGAACATGGCGTTGGGCAGCGCCTCAACAACTTTACCCTCAACTTCAATAATGTCTTCCTTTGGCAAAACTTTAAACCTCCCTTTTACAGCCTTATTTCACATCTGTTCTGCTCAGCATATATTCATTCAAAGCCTTTTTTATCTGTGCATCAGTCAGCCTTCTGCCAACCTTTTTAAACCCTGGCACCAGAGTATCAAGCACATGTCCGGTAGCCTCAATGTGTTTTCTTTTCTTTTTTTTCGGCTTTCCTGTCTTTCTCAGGTCCCCATCAACTATATGGACATATTCCCCGTCAAGTATGTCCTTTACTACAAAAAACCTCCCGGCATCCCTGCCGGCTTTTGATTTTACTACCTCTCCCAGTCTTAAAGCCATGGTATCCACCACGAAACACTCCTAGTACAACCTTGTAAGTATATCAGGATTCTGCTCTGTAATCAATATCGTATTCTCATAATGAGCTGACAGGCTACCATCAGCAGTCACAACAGTCCACAGGTTATCGGTCATCCTGACTTCATAGCGTCCCTCGTTAATCATGGGTTCAACCGCCAGGGTCATACCTGAATGAAGTCTTGGCCCCCTCTGCTTCGTCCTGTAATTAGGTATCTGGGGTGCCTCATGCATTTCCCTGCCTATTCCATGACCGACAAAATCCCTCACAACACTGTACCCGTTTGCTTCAGCATGGTCCTGTACCGCTGCTGAAATATCAATTATTCTGTTTCCAATGACCGCCTGCTCCATTCCCTTGAAAAAACACTCCTCCGTTACCTTAAGCAGCATTAATGCCTTCTGTGATATTTTACCTGCCTGGTAGGTCCTGGCCATGTCACCGTGAAAACCTTCAAAGCATGCCCCGATGTCTATGCTTATAATATCACCATTCTTAAGTTCTGTTAACCCGGGTATCCCGTGTATTACCTCTTTGTTAACCGAAGCGCAAATCCCTGCCGGGTAATCGCCTCCCCCGGTATAACTGGGGTACCCCTTGAATGAAGGCCGTCCTCCCCTGCTCTCAATAACTTCAGTGGCCAGTCTGTCCAGTTCTGCAGTTGTAATACCGGGTGCAACTGCCTCCTCTATTCTTTTATGAGCAAGGGCAACAATCTCTCCCGCCCTCTTCATCCTGTCAATATCTTTAGCAGACTTTATGGAAATCATTGCTTCACATCCAGTGCTTCCAATACCCTCGAAAACACATCTTCAATGCTTCCCAATCCGTCTATTATGCTGAGAATGCTCTTTTCCCCGTAATATTTTATCAGAGGCGCTGTTCTGTTCCTGTAATTTTCCAGCCTCTCCTTTATCGTATCCTCGTTGTCGTCGCTGCGCTGCACCAGCCTGGCTTCGCATCTCCCACAAAATTCTTTATTTGCCGTGGAGTGCGTTTCTCCACACTTTGAGCAAACCTTCCTGTCTAAAAGTCTCCTGATAATCTCCCTGTCATTAAGCTCAATACTTATCACCCTGTCCAGACCATATCCAGTCTTCCCAAGCACACCCTCAAGGTATTGGGCCTGGGGTATGGTCCTGGGAAAACCATCAAGTATGAACCCGTGCCTGCAGTCTTCTTTACCGAGCCTGTCACTGATTAGTTCAACAGTTATTTCATCGGGCACCAGATCGCCCTTCTCTATAATTTTTTCCACCTTCCTGCCCAGCGGGGTTTTATCCCGTATGTTGTCCCTGAATATCCCACCCGTGGATATATGGGGTATACCAAGTTTCTTTTTCAGCAGGGATGCCTGGGTTCCTTTCCCTGTGCCAGGTGCTCCCATAAATACCAGTCTCATCAATACCTCCGTATTACTCCAGAAAACCCTTGTAATGCCTCATCAACATCTGTGACTCCATCTGTTTTATCGTATCCAGCGCCACACCCACAAGTATCAGCAGTGCGGTTCCGCCAAACCATAAATGCTCAATACCGGTTAAGTTCTGAAGTATAACCGGCAAAACAGTAACTGACGCCAGGAAAAACCCTCCGAACCATGTAAGCCTGTTTAGCACCTTGGATATATACTCGGATGTGGGCTTGCCCGGTCTTATGCCCGGAATGAACCCCCCGTTCTTCTTCATGTTGTTTGCTATTTCAATAGGATTAAACTGTATCATGGTATAAAAGAACGTGAAGAACATTATAAGCACTGCATTGATGATTGCATATCCCCAGCTTCCCTGGGCATCCGCAAACCACTTGATAATGGGGTTAGTGGAGTTGGGTGCTACCATACCCGCTAAGGTTGACGGAAATGCCAGTATGGACATTGCAAAGATAATCGGGATTACCCCTGCCAGGTTTACCTTTATTGGCAGATGGGTGCTCTGACCTCCGTACATCTTCCTGCCCACAACCCTCTTTGCGTATTGTATCGGTATCCTTCTCTCCGCCTGCTGTACCCATATAACACCGGCGATGACAAGCACAAACACAGCCAGAATGATTAAAACCACCAGTAATCCGAGAATGCCCGGTCCCAGCATGCCTGTAGCATAGTACTGGTATATGGTGCTTGCTCCCGAGGGTCCCCTTGAAACTATACCGGTAAAAATGATAAGTGATATGCCATTGCCTATTCCGTGCTCTGTAATCTGCTCGCCCAGCCACATCAGGAATGCGGTACCTGCCGTAAATGACAGGGTTATGGTAATGTAGTTGACAATGTTACTCCCTCCGATAATGGCTCCCTGCATACCCAGGTACAGACCGGAGGCCTGCATGAAACCAAGTACAACGGTACCATATCTGGTATATTGTGCTATCTTCTTTCTTCCCTCATCGCCTTCCTTGGCAAGCTGCTCCAGCTTGGGAATGGCGACCGTCAAAAGGTTCATAATAATGGAAGCGTTAATGTAGGGCGTTATGCTCATGGCAAAAATGGTAGCAATTTTAAATGCACCGCCTGAAATTATGTTCAGGAACCCGAAAAGCCCTCCCCCTTCAACCAGTTTCTCAAATTCCGCAGGATCAAGCCCGGGAACAGGTATGTGCGAACCAATTCTGAACACAATAAGCATTGCGATGGTGAAAAGCAGTTTTTTTCTGAGATCCTCTATTTTCCATGCGTTCCTCAGTATCTGAAGCATGCCGCCCAACTAAATCACCTCAACCTTTCCCCCTGCATCCTCAATCTTTTTAGACGCTGTACCTGAGAACCTGGAAGCTCTGACCGTAAGTTTCTTTCCCAGCTCTCCCCTTCCCAGGACAGCCACCCTGTCAGCAGTTTTTTTTATCAATCCTTCTGTTTGGAGCAGCTCTGCAGTGACAACAGTATCATCTTCAAACCTGTTAAGCTGCTCTACGTTTATCTCAACAAAATCCTTTGCAAACCTTTTGTTATTAAAACCCCTCTTGGGTATTCTCCTGTAAAGGGGCATCTGTCCTCCCTCAAAACCCGGTCTTACTCCTCCTCC
>CAYYGK010000068.1:0-11372 GCA_964471145.1 uncultured Eubacteriales bacterium
CTCAATCTTGTGGAAGGCAGGCTTAATAAAGGAGATGTTGTAAATATTGTTTATGGAGACATAATTACAGGAAGTGCTGGTGCAGTGGCACCAAGCATTTCACATGTTGTAGAATTTTCCTGTGCTATTAATCCTGATGGTAAACATAAAGAATCTAAAGGGTATTGGCAAATTGATTCTCCAAGGGTAAAAATTCTTGGAACAGGATTGCATCATTATGATGTGATTGCTCCTTCACAGACAAATAAAGATGGAAAGGTTAAACTGGCGGTAGTGCCAAAAGATAGATATAACAATCCCTGTTCAGATGTAAAAACGGAAATCTTTATATCTAAAAATAATAAAGATACTATAAAGAAAACAATAAACATCAAAGGATGGAACAATTCACTTGTAATTGATGATATTACTATTGAAGATGCAAGCACCAGAATAATTGTTAGAGACAGAAACAATAAACTGGAAGCAAAAAGCAATCGAATAGAAAAAAATAATCATGATGAATTTAATATCTATTGGGGGGATTTGCATTGCCATATTGCACCTGATTTTTCAAAGGAACTTGCACAGGATCTTTTTGACTATGCAATGAATATAACAAATTTGGATTTTTGTGCTTTCACCCCACATGAAGATTTTCCGGTAAAGCTGACAGAAAAGAGTTGGGAAACAGCAAGGCAGGTAGTATCAAAAAACTATTCTCCAGGTACATTTGTAACTTTCAGCGGTTACGAATACCGAAACAGGGGCGACTACATTGTACTTTACGACAGAGATGATCAACCATTTATGCCAGGTATGATGCCTGCCAGCAATACAATAGACAAGCTGTATGAATTCATAAAAACAGAAGTTACTTCCCGTTGCATGCTTTTGCCGCATCTTCACTATCTTGCCGCATTTCATGAATCCGGGGCTGAAATCGGTGTTCTTGATTTGAATGATTTAATAAATGAATATATAAGAAATGTAGAAATATACTCAATGCATGGTTCAGCAGAATATCAAGGATGTGTAAGAAGCCAATCCGGTGCACTGGCAAAAGGGCACAGCCCTAGAATTAATGAAGTGCTCAATAAAGTATTAAAAACAGGGATAAAACTAGGATTTACAGGAGATACCGATACTCATACAGGTAATCCAGGCAATTCAAAATGGTTAAGAAACAGGGTACAGTATCAAGGCGGAGTTACCGCTGTTTATGCTCAGGGATTGACCCGTAACGAAATATGGGAGGGGCTTTGGAACCATCGCACATATGCCACAACTGGTGCAAGAATGAGGATAGATTTTAAAACCAATGATGTCCGCATGGGAGGAACTGTTAAATTGAAAGGAGGAGGTGAAAAATGCGTTATCAAGACTGAAGTAAAAGGCACGGATGTTATTGACAATATTTGTGTAATAAGGGGTGACAGGGAAGTTTATAAAGCTACCTTTCATGATGAAGAAGTTAATTTGGTATGGGAAGACAAAGAAAGAATAAAAGCTAATACTTACTATTATGTAAGAGTAATACAAAAGGATGGAAATATAGGGTGGGCAAGTCCAGTATGGGTACAAACATAATCTTCATAAGGGGAGTGTTTAAATGAACTATTATAAGCAAGGGACATATGCACATTTTATTAGTGAACCTGCCAAAAAGATACCTGTTGCTTATGATGTCGATGTTGCAGTTGTGGGCGGAGGTGTTTCCGGTTTATTTGCGGCGTTATCTTGTGCCAATGAAGGAGCAAAAACAGTACTAATTGATAGATTTGGAAGCATTGGCGGTAATATGGGTCCGGGGTTTTTAATCGGCGGTGGGGCCGATATTGATAAAAAAGCCAAAGACCATATATTTGGGGGATTAAAGGGACTACCAAAAAAGTTTTTTGAAGAATTAAATAAAATAAGGGTTGGAAACAGATCTAATTATGCAGAGATATCTAACTCTGTTTCATATATGGCATCTAGAAAAGCTAAGGAATATGGGATTGAATTAATTCTATCTTCTTTTGCTGCAGATCCCATTGTTAAGGGAAATTCAGTCAAGGGGTTATTTATTGAAGGTAAATCCGGTCGCATGGCGGTTAAAGCAAAAATAGTAATTGATTCAACCGGAGACGCTGAAATAGCGGCAAGGGCAGGTGCAGCAGTAATTAATAACGTATCGGATGATTATAAAGCATATGGCAATATTTATAGCGGCAATGTAAAAGGTTTTAACATATATAATGAATCCGGGGTATATTTCTTCATTGCCGGAGTAGATTTTGAGAAATACAGAAAACATATATCAAAAGATATTATACTAAGTGACAAAGACATTATATGGAAGGAAAAATGCTACACGGGACGAAAATTAGCTGGATTTCCAGATGCATTAATACCGGCTCTCAGAAAAGCCTGGGAATCCGGAGAATATAATGCTGTTAAGGAACTGGGCGACCCGGATGTAACAATAACAAGCTACGGCAAAATGAAATACTGTGACGAAGATGGACTAGTTGGGACACGTGGTGCTATAGCCGCAGGTTCATTTAATAATGCGGATGTAAAACATATATCAATAATTGAGACTGCTTTAAGAGTTCATGCTTTCGAGACAGTACAGTTTTTAAAGAGCTATGTTCCAGGGTTTGAAAAGGCACATATTCTATTTATTTCACCTTTCGTGGGAGCAAGAGGAGGCCGTTGTATTCTTGGTGAACATACATTGACAGTAAAAGAAGCAGCAAATGGTGCACGATTTGATGATGCAATATATAGAAATATAAAAAGAAGGCCAGGTATTTGTACTGATTGGACTACCTCAGGAGTTGATGTTCCATATAGAATTTTACTTCCAAAAAGGCTGGATGGACTGTTGGTAACAGGAAGAGGAGCATCTTACATGCGCAGAGGGCATGACGGAGCAGGGTTAAGAATAAGATCCGGTATGATGATGATGGGGCAGGCTGCCGGTATAGCAGCTGCATTAGCTGTGAGGAATAATAAATCATCCCAAAAAATAGAATCCGAAACCTTAAAGCAAGAATTAATTAAAAAGTCAATATTTATTGAAGAATTTCATTTAAAAGAAAGGTGATATGAATGCAGAAAAGCAGAAATTTTTCCATGAATAATTATTGGATGGAGAAATACAGGAATTGGAAGCCAATTCTTTCTTTCGAAGGGAAAACAAAAACAGATTGGAAGAAATGGAATGTTAAAGCCACTGCAAAATTAAAAGAAATACTCGGAGATTTTCCTGATAAGGCACCTCTCAATGCTGACATAGAATATTCTGTTGAGGAAAAAGATATAATCAGGGAAAGGGTAGTGTTCGACTCGGAAGAATTTATGTCGGTGCCCTGCTTTGTTCTAAAACCTAAAACAATGATTTCAAACAGAAAAAACCCGGCCATTTTATGTAGCCATGGTCATGGACCTTTTGGGAAAGAGCCTGTAGCAGGAATAAGATCCGGGCCAGAGTATGATTCTGAAATAAAAAATATGAATTACAACTATGCTGAGCAGATGGCAAAAGCTGGGTTCTTGACTATTACTCCTGACTTAAGGGTTTTTGGAGAGCGTAGCGATGGGCAAAACCCATTTAATGGAAGAGATAAATGCAACGTGAATTTTAATAAAGGTGCTTTGATGGGCATATATACTTTAACATTAAATATATGGGACATGATGTGTTGTATTGATTATCTTGAGACAAGACCGGAAGTTGACCCTTCAAGGATAGGTATGATGGGCTTAAGCCTGGGAGGAACGCTAACTGCTTTTACTACAGCTGTTGAGAAAAGAATAAAAGCGGCTGACATCATCGGGTATATAAATTCATGGTACAAATTTGCTGTTACAAGGTCAAAGTTTTGCGGTTCGCAGTTTATTCCTCAAGTGTATAAGTATTTTGACACTCATGACATAGCAGGTCTTATTGCACCAAGGCCTTTATTGGTAGAGATGGGCATATACGAAGATTGTTTTTTTATTCAAGATTTACTAAAAGGTTTTGAAGGCATAAAAAAAATCTATAATGCAGCAGGTGTAGAAAAAGTATTATATAAAGATGTTTGTCCCTGTTCACACGCTTTTGCCGGGAATAAAGCATTTCGGTTTTTTAAAGAGTATCTTTAGAACATGAATTTGAATCTATATAAAGATGCAATCTTGCGATTTTTCAATTACAGGAGTAGAATAGAAAACGTAAAGCAAATATGAGATGCCAAACTGGTTGCAGGGGGGCTGAATATGAGATATCAGATAAGGCAGAAGATCTTTGCTATTGGCGATAAGTTTACAATTAAGGATGAAATGGGTAATGATGTCTTCATGGTGAAGAAGAAGATTTTGTCTTTTGGTAAGAAGCTGAAGATTTACGACATGTCAGGCAGGGAGCTTTGCTATATTGAGCAGAAGCTTTTCAGGTTTCTTCCCGAGTACAACATTTTTGTAAATGGACAGCATATTGCAAACGTGAAAAAAAAGCTTGCAATATTAAAAAACAGCTTTGTAATTAACAGCTGTCTGGGTCAGTATTATGTCGACGGCAACATCTTTGCCAGGGAGTTTTCCATATACAGGGAAGGTGTTCCTGTTGCATATATTTCAAAGAAGTTTTTCTCATTTACAGATACCTACGGCGTGGAGATAGATGACAGTGAAGACCAGTTAGTGAATCTGTCTATTGCTATAGTGATAGATATGGTTTGTCATGACAGGAACGACTGACCAGTAAAGGTGTTTGCTGAAAGTGGATTTGAAGAACCGGGCATGAAGCAAAGAAACGGGCTGTTAAATCAGGATTCCAGGCTGATTTGTTTTATCATGCATGCACGGGGATATCCCCTCTCATAACTGACAGATTCAACAAAAAACCCCCTTCCGTAATAAAAACGGACAAGCCCTTTATAGTTTGATGCGGTGTGGAGCCGTACTTTTTTTATGCCTTCAGCAATAAGCAGTTTGTCTATAACATTCATCATGGCCTTACCGATACCTATATTGTGGAAATCCGGCCTTACACCAAATCGGGTAAGATATGCGGTGTTGTCTTTCAAAAATTCAACTCTTGCGGTACCGACCGGCATTTCATCAATAAGCGCTATGAAGACCACCTTTCTTTCTATGTCAACCTTTATGTCCTCCACAGTTTCCTTAAGAGCATCCATTGTGCCGTTAAGACCTGCTACCTTTAAATATTTACTAAAGGATTCCTGCAGTACAGAACTTATGCTACCGGCATCTTCAACCGTTGCCTTCCTTATAATAAATGAGTAGTTCATTTTATTGCTCCTGCAAGTCTGCCGTCCATCAGGGTGACCATGATGGCTTTCTGCACATGAAGCCTGTTTTCTGCTTCCTGGAATACAATTGAATTGGACCCGTCGATAATATCATCTGTTACCTCGTATCCACGGTATGCTGGAAGACAATGCAAAAAAACAGCATCGTCCTTTGCAAGCGAAAATAAGCTGCTGTCCACTGTAAATCCGGAAAAAGCCTCAAGCCGTTTTTTCTTTTCCTCTTCTTTTCCCATGCTTATCCACGTATCCGTACAAACAGCATCTGCGTCTTTGACAGCTTCTGCGGGATCCCGGGTGATTTTCAGGGAGCAGCCGGTTGAGCCGGCAGTGGCAAGGGCTTCATTTAGTATATCACTGTTGCAGTCATATCCTTCAGGGGTGGCCGCAATAAGATTGACTCCCATTTTTGAACATGCCAGGAGCAGCGAATTTAGAACATTGTTGCCGTCACCTACATAAGCCATTACCAGCCCTTTTAAAGTGCCTTTGACTTCTTTCAGGGTAAACAGGTCAGCAAGTGCCTGACAGGGGTGAACAAGATCGGTAAGGCCATTTATGACAGGTATTGAACCATACCTGGCAAGGCCTTCAACTTCTTCCTGGCTGAATGTCCGTATCATTATTCCGTCCAGATAACGTGAAAGAACCCTTGCAGTATCGGCTATGGTTTCGCCCCTGCCCAGCTGAATGTCATTTGAGCTCAGGAATATGGCATGGCCGCCCAGCTGGTACATCCCAATCTCAAACGATACCCTTGTGCGGGTAGAGCTTTTTGTGAAAATCATACCAAGGGTTTTCCCCTGCAGAAGGTGATGTGCGATTCCATTCTTCTGCTGCCTTTTCAAAAAGGCTGCAAGTTTAAAAATCTCATTTATGTTTTCGGGGCTCAGATCCCGTATACTGAGTAAATGTTTCATCTTAAGACACCTCCGGCAAAGTATTGTATATTTGGGCTTTCAACACGCTTTCATCATATCAATGAACTGGTCGAAGATGTACGCCGAGTCCTCCGGACCTGGGGCTGCCTCAGGATGATATTGTATGCTGAGGACAGGTGCATCATTATGTGTAAACCCTTCCACTGTTCCGTCATTGACATTTTGATGTGTTATGCGGATTTCCCGTTCCAGCTCAGGGCTCATATCGGGTGAAACAGCATAGTTATGATTCTGGGACGTAATGTAGCATTTGCCGGTATTCAGGTCCCTTACCGGGTGGTTCCCCCCGTGATGGCCGAATTTGAGCTTGAATATCTCAAGCCCCAGTGACAGCCCCAGAAGCTGGTGCCCCAGACATATCCCGAAGACGGGTTTTCTACCGACCAGCTGCCTTATAGTCCCTGTTATTTCAGGAAGCTCCCTGGGGTCGCCCGGGCCATTTGAAAGTAGAATTCCATCAGGTTCGTAAGACAGTATTGTGTCTGCTGTGGAATTCGCAGGCAGCACATGTATGTCACAGCCCCTCTTTTCAAGCGCCCTTATAATATTGTATTTAACTCCGTAGTCAAGCAGTACAACTTTTCTGCCCGTTCCGGGCCTGTGAACAACCTGCTTTGTTGTGGCTCCGGCTACAAGCCCTGGGGTATCAAGCTTTCTGCCTTTAATCGAAGCTGCCAGGGCATCCGGATTACCCATACGGGTTGATATAATGCCGAACATGCTTCCGTATTGCCGTATGTGCTGTGTCAGTTCCCGGGTGTCTATGCCTTTTATACCGCATATTTTGTTATCCCTGAAATACTGCTCCGGGTGTTTGGAGTTTCTCCAGTTGTTTGGGTTATTACAAAGCTCCTTAACTATAAAACCCTGCACATGTGTTTTATAGGATTCGTTGTCTTGAGTATTGAAACCGTAGTTCCCTATAAGAGGGTATGTCATAGTGACTATCTGACCGCTGTATGAGGGGTCGGTTGATATCTCCTGGTATCCTGTCATGCAGGTGTTGAAAACAACTTCACCTGCTGTTTCATCTTCGCAACCGAAGGACTCTCCCTGAAAATACTTACCGTCTTCAAGTACCAGTATCGCTTTCATGCTGTTTTTCAGCCCCTTTCTGTTCATTTCTCCTGTATACTATTGAGCACTTTGTCCAGCACGCTTATCATACCATCAATATCATCAGTCGTAACCGTAAGCGGAGGGAGGACCCTCACAATACTGCTCCCTACATTTCCTGTAAGATAACCTTCAGAAAAACAGGCATCCCGTACCTCAACAGCCTTATCACTTTCAAGTTGTATACCAATCATAAGGCCCATTCCCCTGACTTCGCTGATAAGGGAATGCTTTTGCTGGAGGGCTTTTAGTTTGTTAAGGAAGTATTCCCCCATTATAGCTGCGTTTTCCACAAGCAGTTCATCTTTAATGGTTTCCAATACTGCAACTGCAGCAGAACAGGCAAGCGGATTTCCTCCAAAAGTCGAGCCGTGGTCGCCCGGACTGAACACTTCAGCAGCGTCACCTCTTGCACATATAGCCCCTATGGGGACTCCGCCTCCCAGAGCTTTGGCCAGAGTGAATATGTCAGGCTCTATATTGAAGTGTTCATAGCAGAACATCCTGCCGGTCCTTCCAAGCCCGGTCTGTATCTCATCCAGTATCAAAAGAATACCGTGCATATCGCAAAGCTTCCTTACTTCGGTTATATATGATGGTGAAAGAAGGTTTACTCCTCCTTCTCCCTGCACCGGTTCAAGCATAACAGCACAGGTGTTGCCGGTGACAGCATCCTCAAGGGCATCAATATTATTAATTGGCACATGCCTGAAGCCGGGGGTTATGGGCCTGAAAGGGTCCTGGTATTTTTCCTGGCCTGTTGCAGCAAGTGTGGTGAGCGTCCGCCCGTGGAATGACTTGTCGAGGGTAACAATCTCGTACCTGCCTGGCTCCCCTCTTTTCCTGAAAAAAAGCCGTGCCATTTTAATGGCACCTTCATTTGATTCTGCTCCGCTGTTTGAAAAAAATACCCTGTCGGCACATGATATGTCAACCAGCATTTTTGCAAGCTTTGCCTGCTGTTTTATATAGTAGAGGCTTGAACAGTGAATATATTTCCCTGCCTGGCTTTTTATTGCCTTAACGAGCCTGGGATGGGAGTGGCCCAGGGCATTTACGGCAATACCGGCAAGGAAGTCGTAATATTTTCTGCCTTCTATATCCCACAGTTTGATGCCCTTACCCCTTTTAAAGCATACAGGTATCCTCTCTCCAAATGTATTCATATAGTATTTCCTGTCCATATTGATAATCGTTTTAAGCTTCATTATTATTCCCCTCCTTTGCCTCAAAGACTTCACTGTTATGATAAAGCTTTTTTTCTTTCATTATCATGGTACCTATTCCGCGGTTTGTGAATATTTCCAGCAGTATGCAGTGAGGTATTCTTCCGTCGATTATGTGCGTGCGTCCAACACCACGCTCTACAGCCTCAATACACCCCAGCACCTTGGGAATCATCCCTCCGCTGATAATCTTTTTGTCTATGAGCTTATGAACCTCTTTTGCTGTAAGTGCCGGAATTATTCTCCCGCTTTCACCCGAAGAGCGTACGCCTTCTACATCCGTCAGCAGTATAAGTTTTTCAGCCTTGAGAGATGCAGCAATTTCACTTGCTGCGGTATCGGCATTGATATTGTAGCTCTGGCCGTCTTTTCCAACACCCACAGGGGCGATAACAGGTATATATTCATCTCCGGCAACAAGCTCGATAAGGCGGGAGTTTATGCGGGTTATCCTGCCCACAAATCCTATATCGTTATCATTATCGTTTTTAGGGCCTTCATACTTTTCACATTCTATAAGCCTTCCATCAATCCCGCACAGACCTATTGCACTCCCACCTTTCTGGTTGAGCATGGAAACGATATCTTTGTTTGTTTTTCCTGCAAGAACCATCTGTGCAACTTCCATAGTAGCTGAGTCGGTAACCCGTAGACCATTAACAAACCTGCTTTTTATGCCCAGCCTGCCAAGGGTTTTTGTAATGTCCGGCCCCCCGCCGTGAACCAGAACCGGATTTACCCCAATAAACTTAAGAAGTGTGATATCCTCCATGACCTGGTTCTTTAATTCCTCATTTATCATAGCGTTACCGCCGTATTTAATTACTACGGTTTTTCCGTTGAGCCGCTGTATATAAGGGAGAGCCTCCACAAGTATTTTTGCCTTGTTAATAAGCGCTTCCATCAGAACACCTCCTAAATACAAAGCCCGGGAGCATCAAGCCCTGTCTTCTCGTCATAGCCATACATAACATTAAGTATCTGCACCGCCTGGCCCGCTGCACCCTTGCCCAGATTATCAAGGCAGGAGAGGACAATGACCCTGTTTGTTCTTGAATCTACTGTTACAGCAATGTCAATGAAATTCGAGCCTGCCGTGTTTCTGGTCTCGGGAAGGCTGCCCTCTTCAAGTACCCTTATAAAATATTCACCGCTATAGGCTTCCCTGTAAAGCCTGGTCAGGTCTTCGGCTGTGCGGCTGTCTTTGAGGCTGGCATAAATGGTGGCCAGCATTCCTCTTTTCATGGGCAGCAGATGCGGTGTGAATGATACCCGCAAATCTGTGCCTGCTATAATTGATAGCTCCTGCTCTATTTCGGTTGTGTGCCTGTGGTTTGCTACGCCGTATGCCTTGAAACTCTCGGCGCTTTCATTGTACTGGTATGAAAGGTCAGCTTTTCTTCCTGCTCCTGTTATGCCTGACGCTGCATCAATGATAATGCTGCCGGGATCTATAGTTTTTTCTGCCAGTAGCGGAGCTGAACCGAGAATGGCACATGTAGGATAGCAGCCAGGGTTTGAAACCAGCACGGCATCCATAAGTTTATTCCTGTACAGCTCAGGTATGCCGTATACTGCTTTTTCAAGAAGCCCTGGAGAGGTATGCTTAAGACCGTAGGACTTTTCATAAACTGAAACGTCACGATACCTGAAGTCTCCGCTGTGGTCTATGACCTGTAAACCTTTTTCTAAAAGCAGGGGTACCATGTTGCATGAAACCCCGTGGGGCAGTGCAGTTATACACAGGTCAGAATCTGCAGCAAGGCTTTCTGTATCAAGCCCGGTACACACAGTATCAATACAGTTTTTCAAAAAAGGGTATACTTCACTAATCTTTTTCCCCTCATATGTCCTTGATACAAGCTGTATTATTTTAACGCCCGGATGGTTTGCAAGAATCCTTGTTATTTCCATTCCAACATAACCCGTGGCACCTATTATTGACACCCTGACCATTACTCCACCCCCCTAATGGTATCTATTTCCGCTTTATTCAAGCCGTTACGTATTATATAATGTATTCAAAGCTTAAGCCAAAAGCAATTTTTATAATTATACATTGTTATGCATAAAAATGCAAGAAGATGTTTTCAGAAACTCTGCTAAAACCTTCTTGCTGCAATGAATAAACCTTTATGCAATGTTACTAAATAGGAAAAATCAATTTTGTTAAAAAGTGTACTAGTTGCCGGACTAATCAAGTGTTATAGTAGTTAATGCGAGACAGGCATGGTCATGAAGTAATTTATTGGGAGGGGAAGAAATGGCAAGTGTCAGATTAAAGAATATTTACAAGAAATATGAGGCTTCTCGTGGTGGAGTTACGGCTGTCAGCGATTTCAATCTTGATATTGAGGACAAAGAGTTTATCATTCTTGTAGGACCTTCGGGATGTGGAAAGACCACAACACTCAGAATGATTGCCGGTCTTGAAGAGATTACCGAAGGAGAGATTTATATCGGAGACAAGCTGGTAAACGATGTACAGCCGAAGGACAGGGACATTGCGATGGTTTTTCAGAACTATGCGCTCTATCCCCATATGACAGTATTTGATAATATGGCATTTGGTCTTAAGCTAAGAAAGACACCAAAGACGGAAATAAAGAGAAGAGTGCATGAAGCGGCAAAAATCCTTGAGATAGAGCATCTGCTTGACAGAAAGCCCAAGGCACTGTCGGGAGGCCAGAGGCAGAGGGTTGCACTGGGACGTGCCATAGTACGTAATCCGAAGGTATTTCTTATGGATGAGCCTCTTTCAAATCTTGATGCTAAATTAAGGGTACAGATGAGGATTGAGATCAGCA
>CAYYGK010000068.1:11382-12423 GCA_964471145.1 uncultured Eubacteriales bacterium
GCTTCAGACGACAATTATCTATGTTACTCATGACCAGACTGAGGCCATGACAATGGGTACCAGGATTGTTGTTATGAGGGACGGATTCATCCAGCAGGTGGACTCGCCGCAGGCACTGTACGAAAGGCCTGCAAATGTATTTGTAGCAGGATTTATCGGAAGCCCGCAGATGAACTTCATTAACGTAAAACTTGAACAGCAAAAAGACGATGTTTATATGGTATTTGGAAGTAACAGGATTAAGATGGCTGAAGGCAAGGCAAAAAAGCTTATTGGTACCGACTATATTGGCAAGGATGCCATCATGGGTATAAGGCCGGAGAACATAAATGTCGAGGATGTCTATTTTGAACAGATGCCGGAATGCGTTCTTGAATCACGTGTAGAGGTTATTGAGATGTTGGGTTCGGAGACTCTGCTTTACATGTATGTAGATGATATAAGCCTTACCGCAAGGGTTAATCCGAGAACCAAGGCAAAGGCGGATGACACAATCAAGATTGTACTTGATACCAACAGAGCACACGTGTTTGACAAGGACACAGAAAAAGTAATTATCCATTAGGCGCTTATATAACGAAAACCTTACCGGAAGGGGTTGTCTTGTAAAGATGGCCTCTTTCTTTTTACCAAAACTTACTGGGCTTAAACCGAGACGATAAGAAACTGTTAAATATTCCTTTTAGCTGCCCGCATGAGCGAGTGGAGCCTTGAAAATTGGTAAAAGGTTTAAGGAGTTTAGCAATGAAAAATATATTATTTTTAGTATTCTTAGCATATATTTCATTCTATGCCGGGTGCAGCCATGATAATATATCAACAAAGGAAACAAATAATTCTGAGGTACAGGGTAGTTCAATTACTGATCAAACATCTTCAGAAGCCAGTTTTAATGAACCATCTGAAGATGAAAACCAGATTGATTTCATTTCAGAAATCGATTTAGACATAATATCACCTCTTGAATTTCTTGAACTTCTAGCGAAGAATCCCCACGCTGTTTACTCGCCATTGAATGGATTGCGAAGGGAAGGATGGATA
>CAYYGK010000069.1:0-12385 GCA_964471145.1 uncultured Eubacteriales bacterium
GATAAGCACTCTTTCAAGAAGATCAAAAAAAGCGTCAACATAGACTTCCCTGAAATTTCCCTTTGCCTCCGTATAAATTATGTCGTCACCGATCAAGCCGAGACGGGCCTTGTAATCTTCAAATTCAAGACACCACGCATCCGGAGTAACGAGTTTCGGCTCCGCATTGCTCGATGGATCTTTTGAAGAAATCCGAAGCACCTCATGGGCATTTTTAAATGCCGTTCCGAATTGCGATAGAAATGTCTTTGTCCTTGTATAGGTGTGAGGCTGGAATACACACCATACCCTGGAGCCGGGAGTTTTATAAAGCGCTGCAAGTGTTGCCCTTACTTCATTGGGGTGGTGTGCATAATCGTCATATACCCCGATACCGTCAATTGTACCCTTGTATTCGAGACGCCTTCCGGTGCCGCTGAATCTAGCGAGGCCGTCCCTTATACTGTCAAAACTGCAACCGGCCCTGTAACAAGCCGAAATTGCTGCCAGGGCATTGCATATATTATGCCTGCCGGGAACAGACAGAGAGATGTCTCCGACCGCTTTTCCGTCTTTGACAAGTGTAAATGTAGGGCATCCCTTGCAGTCATAGCTTATATCCCTGGCTCTTATGGAGCATTCATGGGAGCTTATGCCAAAAGCTGAAGTATCTGAACCCGGGCGGTTAAGAAGCCTTACCACATGCTTATCGTCGGCATATCCGGTAACATGCCCCCCTGCCGATGTTACCTTTTGGGCAAACTCAAGGAATGTATCATAGACATGGTCTATGCCTGTAAAACAATCGGCATGGTCAAAGTCTATATTCAGGATCACAGCCAGAGAAGGGTTCAGATTTAAAAAGCCCCCGCAGTACTCACATGCCTCGGTTATAAAATATCTGTTTCCTCCTACTCTTACAGAACCGCCTATGACTTTGTTTTTGCCACCTATGTGTATAGTAGGGTTTTTTTCTGCCTCCAGCATTATTACAGATATCATTGAGGTGGTGGTAGTCTTGCCGTGTGTACCTGAAACGGCAATGCTGAAATCGTAAGCTTCCATTATCCTTCCAAGCAGAGCAGCCCTTTCAATGGTTGGAACTGAAAGTTTTTCGGCCTTCTGCAGCTCGGGATTTTCAAGGTTTACTGCTGCGGTGTATACAACAAGGTCAGGAGACCCTATGTTTTCTTCTCTGTGGCCTATGCTGACATCTATACCCATTTTGCGCAGTGCATCAGTTGTTTCTGACTTATGCATATCAGAACCGGTCACATGGCACCCGTGGGATAGAAGTATTTTTGCAAGGCCGCTCATGCTGACTCCCCCTATACCAACGAAATGAATAGTTCCCCCTTCCAGTGCTTTAAATATATCCTTACCCAAAAAAACACCCCTGTCCTTATTGCTCCATTGCCCTAATTATTATCATATGCATCATTATTAATACATAAGCTATTTGCATTGTTTTCTGTAACAAACATATTCTATCACCAGGAAAATACAAAATCAAACAAATAACAACCCCTTGATATATGTGGCCTGGAGTGTTTATGTAAAAAAATTCAATCAAAAATAAGCAAAAAAGAAGGAAATTTGTATTTAATATCGAATACTAAATATATAATACATATATATGGAAGGTGGTTGCATCCATGGAAATCACAGATATTCGCCTGAGGAGGATAGATACCAGCGGCAAGATGAAGGCTGTAGTTTCTGTTACCTTTGACAATGACTTCGTTGTACATGACATCAAGGTGATAGAGAGTCAGAACGGCCTGTTTATTGCTATGCCGAGCAGGAAAACCCCCGACGGAGAATTCAAGGACATTGCACACCCGATTAATTCTGCTACAAGAGAGAGGATTCAGACTGCTGTTCTGGACAAATACGACCAGGCCCTATTGGAGGAAAAAGAAAACAGTGCCCCGGAGGGAACGCATGAGGACGCTGATGAATCCGAAGCGGTAGAGGCATAGTTCTTCCGGCATAGTAATAAGGTTTTATCTTTTGGTAACAGTTTCAGGTTCTTTGGTACCTGTCAAATGTCATATGATTATGGCATTTTTTTTGTGCTGCTTCAAAAGAACAAGAAAGGTATGCGGGTTGAAATCGGCTCTAAAAAGTGAGAGAATAGGTGTGGTGACAACAGCTTCCGGAAAGGAGTACCGATATGGCAAAGAGCGATACGATTGCAGTCATACTTGCTGCAGGCGAGGGGAAGAGGATGAAATCATCTGTTTCAAAGGTTGCACACAGCATTTGCGGGCGTTCTGTGGTCAGATGGGTATACTGTGCCGTAAAGGATGCAGGCATAGAAAATACAGTTGTAGTTGTTGGACACAGGAAGGACCAGGTAAAAGAGTGCATGGGTAACGAAGTTTCATATGCCATCCAGGATAAGCAGCTTGGAACAGGGCATGCTGTCATGTCAGCCGCAGACAGCTTCAGGAATATGGCGGGGAACGTTTTGCTGCTGTGTGGAGATGCACCGCTTTTAACAGCTTCCACTATAAAGAGGGCATTGAGATACCACAACGATGGGGGAAATGCTGCAACCGTTGTCACAGCCCTGCTGGAAAACCCTGAAGGATATGGAAGGATAATAAGGGACGAAAAAGCAAATGTAAAAAGGATAGTGGAGCAGCGGGATGCGGATGATGAGCAGAAGAGCATACGTGAGGTCAACTCCGGAACGTACATATTTGATGCACAAAAGCTGGCGGTTTTTTTAGAAAAGCTGGGTAACAGCAATGCACAGGGGGAGTACTACCTTACGGATACAATCGGTCTTCTGATAGATGACGGTCTGAGGGTTGGAGCAGTGAAGGTACAGGATCCGGCTGAGATCATGGGAATAAATGACCGGGTGCAGCTTAGCGAAGCGTCGGGCATACTCAGGAGAAGAATACTCAATAGTATAATGCTGTCAGGTGTAACTGTAACAGACCCCGGTTCTACATATATTGATGCCGATGTAAGGGTGGGTTCGGATTCTGTCATATATCCCGGCACAATCCTTGAGGGAGATGTTGATACTGGCACGGAATGCATATTAGGTCCCGATACCCGCATGAAAAATGTAAAGGCAGGAAAAGGTTCGCAGATAAGGAACTCTGTTGTGCTCGACAGCAGCATAGGGGACGGCTGTTCCATAGGGCCGTTTGCATATATCAGGCCGGGAAGCTGTATAGGAGATAATGTAAGGATTGGGGATTTTGTTGAGGTGAAGAATTCTGTCATTGGAAGCGATAGCAAGATATCGCACCTGACGTATGTGGGGGATGCCGATATTGGAAGGAATGTTAACCTGGGCTGCGGAGTTGTATTTGTCAATTATGATGGAAAGGTAAAGAACAGGACTGTTGTGGGGGACAATGCGTTTATAGGGTGCAATGTCAACCTGATAGCTCCGGTGGTTGTTGAAAAGGACTCATACATTGCGGCAGGTTCGACAATAAACAGGACTGTGCCTGAGAAGGCGCTTGCGGTTGCAAGGCAGAGGCAGTCCAATATAGAGAACTGGGTAGAGAGAAGGGGAATGAAAAGAGGAAAATGAGGGGAGATAACAGAAAATGAATTTGCACGGCAAGGATATCAAGCTGTTCACCGGCAATTCACACCCTGCGTTAGCCGAGGAAATTGCTGAAAAGATCGGTCTTCCGGTAGGAAAGGCAACGGTAGGCAAATTCAGTGACGGGGAAACAGAGGTCAATATAGGCGAACTGGTAAGGGGTTCAGATGTATTTGTCATCCAGTCTACATGCTATCCTGTAAATGACAACCTGATTGAACTCCTGGTAATGATCGATGCCCTGAAGAGGGCTTCGGCAGGAAGGATAACGGCAGTCATACCGTATTTCGGTTATGCCCGGCAGGACAGAAAGGCAAAGTCCAGGGATCCGATATCGGCAAAACTTGTTGCAAACCTCATAACAACAGCGGGTGCGGACCGTGTACTGACAATGGACCTCCATGCGCCGCAGCTGCAGGGGTTTTTTGATATACCGCTGGACCATCTGATGGGGGTTCCGATACTGGCAAGGTATTTTCAGGAGAAATTCCCCAATCATGACGATATGGTGGCTGTATCTCCCGATGTCGGGAGTGTTGCGAGGGCCAGAAAGTTTGCCCAGAGGCTTGAGATACCCATAGCCATTATTGACAAGAGAAGGCCTAAGGCAAATGTAAGCGAAATTATGAATGTAATAGGCAACATAGAGAACAAGAGATGTGTACTTGTTGATGACCTGATTGATACTGCGGGAACTATAGTAAATGGGGTGGAAGCCCTGCTTAAGATGGGGGCAAAAGAGGTATATGCCTGCTGTACACATTCGGTTCTTTCCGGACCGGCAATAGAGAAAATAGCCGACCCTAAGATAAAAGAGCTTGTTACGCTCAATACAGTGCCTATAGCAACTGATAAGATGCTTGACAAGATAACAGTGATATCGGTAGCGAGTATTTTCGCACAGGCTATAGAGAGGATATACGGCGACATGTCCATCAGCAAGCTTTTTACGCAGCAGGACATATGATACAGGAGCTGTGATATATATTGGAAAGCATAAAACTGATAGCCGGTCTGGGAAATCCCGGAAGGCACTATATGAATACCAGACATAACGCCGGTTTTGAAGTGCTAGACCTTATAGGTGTAAAGTATGATATAGGTATTGACAGGGCAAGGTTCAATGCCCTTTTGGGGAATGGAATTATTGATGGCACAAGGGTTTTACTTGCAAAACCACAGACATACATGAACAGAAGCGGTGAAAGCGTACGGGAAATAGCGGAATGGTATAAGATTACTGTGAATAATATTATTGTTGTCTATGATGATATTGACATACCTTTGGGCAAGCTAAGGATAAGGCCCAGGGGAAGCGCAGGTACTCACAACGGCATGAGGTCTGTGATATACAGCCTGCAGGATGATGGTTTTCCAAGGGTTCGCATAGGCATCGGCAGGCCTCAGGATGAGGCCGGCCTTGTGTCATATGTGCTTGGAAAATATGATTCCAGGGAGAGGCTGGTAATTGACAGGGTTGTGGTGACAGCGTCTGAAGCTGCAGTTTGTGCGGCGGCAGAGGGCATTGATACCGCAATGAACAGGTATAACGGGGCCGTCAATGGAGATGAGGATGAAATATTTTACCCGCATACTGAAGGAGATTGAAGCTTACAGGCAGACGCTTGAAGCGGTTAGGAAAAGAAAAAGCATAGTTGTGACAGGGCCCTCTGATTCGCAGAAGGCCCATATTTGTTATGCCCTGCTGGAGCATTCCGGAGCAAAAGGCATATACATCTCATATAATGAGCTGCAGGCCAGGCAGGCTTATGAAGATTTTTCAGTTTTTCTTGGAGAAGAGGTGCTGTTTTTTCCGTCCAGGGAGATTCTGCTGTATGATGTAGAGGCAAGGAGCAACCAGTCAATGCATCAGAGGCTCGGGACACTCCAGAGAATAATATCAGGAGAATACAGGTTAATTGTTACATCGCCCGAGGCAGCAGCACTCAAGCTGCCCTGCCCCGAGGTCTTTAGGCATAAATTGATAGCTGTTGACAGCAATAGCAGGATAAGTCCGCAAGTGATGGCAGCAAAGCTTGTCTGTGCAGGATATGAGAGGGTTCTGGAAGTTGAGGGAAAGGGTCAGTTTTCCATAAGGGGAGGGATCCTGGACATATTCGGGATAGGTAGGGACAATCCTGTAAGGATAGAACTGTTTGGTGACGAAGTAGACTCCATGAGATATTTTGACCCAAAAAGTCAGAGGTCTGTACACGATACCAACGAAGTAGAGATTATACCGTCAAATGAGGTCATATACCCGGATGATAAACAGGGAAGTATCCTTTGTTCGGTAATGAAAGACCTTGACAGGCATAAGAAAGTCCTGAACCAGGATGCGGCAGCAACCCTGCAGGAAAAAATAGAGGAGCATCTGGAAAGGATATCTTCTGACCGACATTTTTCAGGAATTGACAGGTACATACCGTATATATTTGACTCACCCGCCATAATCACTGAGTATGCGGGCGAAGACGCAATAGTATTCCGTGATGAGCCAGACAGAGCGCAAAAAAGGCTTGAGGTAATGCTTATTGAGCAAGGGGAGCAGTGCAGTACCCTTATGGAAAAAGGTCTATTGCTTCCAGGAAGCTGTGACATATATCTTAAACCTCATGTTTTTGAAAGCAGGCTTGAGAAAAGGGTGAATATATATCTGAGTACCCTTCCAGGCAGTTCATCAGCAATCAATGCCAGAGAGATCTCAATAAACTCCAGGTCGCTGGGTTCATATGAGGGGCAGACAGGCATTCTGGCTGAAGACCTGAGGAAGTGGAAGGAAAAGAAATGCTCGATAGCAGTTTTTTCAGGCACTGAAAGCAGAGCCGGGAGGATTGGGCAGATACTTTCTGCAAACGGAATTGAGGCGGTATATACATCTGATACGGGTTACTGCCCAAAGCCGGGACAGGTTGTTATGATGGAGGGCAGCCTTGCAAGGGGCTTTGAATATCTGGATGCAGGTCTTGTTATAGTGAGCGAAGCCCAGCTTGTTAGCAGGGAAAGGAAACACAGAAGGCTGCGGAACGGCAGAAAAGGCAGAAAAATAGATATTTTTGCCGAACTCCGGAAAGGGGATTATGTGGTACACCAGGCCCATGGGATAGGGCGGTATGAGGGTCTGCAGAAACTGACTGCTGACGGTGTGCAAAAAGACTATATGAAAATAGTTTACAGGGACGGGGATGTCCTGTACATACCTTCCAGCCAGCTTGACTTTATTCAGAAGTACATCGGTGCGGAGGGAAAGACTCCCAGGCTTAACAAGCTTGGAGGAAGCGACTGGGCAAGGACTAAGAAAAAGGTAAAAAATTCCATAAAGAAACTTGCTGTGGAGCTGGTAAAGCTGTATGCATTAAGGCAGACCCTTAAAGGGTATGCGTATCCGCCTGATACCGTATGGCAGAAGGAGTTTGAAGATCTTTTTCCATATGAGGAGACAGAGGACCAGCTAAAGTGTACCGAAGAGATAAAAAAAGACATGGAGTCTGAAAAACCAGTGGACAGGCTGCTTTGCGGTGATGTGGGTTACGGAAAGACCGAGGTTGCAATGAGGGCTGCTTTCAAGGCAGTTACTGCCGGAAAGCAGGTGGCATGCCTTGTGCCCACCACAGTGCTTGCCCAGCAGCACTACAATACGCTTGTATCACGGATGAAGACATTTCCCGTAAGGGTGGAAATGCTGAGCAGGTTCCGGACAAAGGCACAGCAGAACAGGATACTTGAGGACCTGAAAAGGGGAATAGTGGACATAATTGTAGGTACACACCGCATACTCTCAAAGGATATAGCGTTTAAGGACCTTGGACTGCTGATTGTTGATGAGGAACAGCGCTTTGGAGTGCTTCACAAGGAAAAGATTAAGAACCTGACGCCTGATATTGATGTAATAACCCTGACGGCAACTCCAATACCTCGAACACTCCACATGTCTCTTGCAGGTATCAGGGACATAAGCCTGATTGAGCAGCCCCCCGAGGACAGATATCCCGTTCAGACATATGTGATGGAATATAACAGGGATATAGTAAGGGAGGCAATCATCCGGGAGCTGGCAAGGGGAGGGCAGGTGTTTTATCTTTCAAACAGGGTGCAGTCTATCGATTCCAGGGCAGATTCTTTAAGAAGGCTTGTTCCGGATGCAAGGGTTGATTCCGCACACGGGCAGATGGCAGAGAGGCAGCTGGAGAACACAATGATGAGGTTTGTAAGCGGAGAATTTGATGTGCTTGTATGTACAACAATCATAGAGTCGGGCCTGGACATGCCAAATGTAAACACCATAATTGTGGAAGATGCAGATCGCATGGGGCTTTCACAGCTCTACCAGCTCAGGGGGAGGGTGGGACGCTCTAACAGGCTTGCATATGCATACATAACATACAGGCGGGACAAAGTGCTTGCTGAGATTGCAGGAAAGAGACTGCAGGCAATAAAGGAATTTACTGAATTTGGTTCGGGATTCAAGATAGCCATGAGGGACCTGGAAATCCGCGGGGCAGGAAACCTGCTGGGCCCTGAACAACATGGTCATATAGCAACAGTAGGGTATGATATGTACTGCAGGCTGCTTGAACAGTCGGTCAGGGAACTTAAGGGAGAGCCGGAGGGTGAGGATGAGGCAGAGGTAACAGTCGACCTAAATGCGGATGCTTATCTGGACAGCAGCTACATTAGTGCGGACAGCCACAGGATAGAGATGTACAAAAAAATAGCTTCAATAGAATCTGCTGCCGATATGCAGGATGTACAGGATGAGCTTATTGACAGGTTCGGAGACCCGCCGCCGGAAGCTGTAAATCTTGTAGAGATTGCGTTCATAAAGTCTCTTGCAAAAAACCTGAAAATTGCATCGGTAACACAAAAGAAAAGTCTTATAATACTAGGCCTTGAGGAGGAATCCCGGGAAGTGTCAGGGCAATTGGGAAAACTTACAGGGAAATACAGGGGAAGGCTGTTGTTTAATGCAGGCAGAAAGCCATACATACAATATAAGCCTGGCATACTGCGGGGCAGGGAGCTTTTAGTGAATATTAAGATTTTGTTACAGGACATGAAAAGCTTTGAAGAGGAATGAAAGTATGAGGTATAATATTGTTGCAGTGTGTCTTGATTGATTATTATTTGTTTTTTTGACAGGAGAGATTGGTTTTGGCCGGTAAACATAACAAAAAAAAAGATGAAGAACTGAAACTGCGCAGAAATGTTAAGTTGTTGATAGCAGCGCTTTTCATAGTTATTGTAACAGCATCTGCACTCATCATATATTTTTCAAATCAGAACACCTATGTGGCAAAGGTTGACGGAGAAAAGATAACAAAAGCTGAATACATGATACTGCTCAATCAGGAAAAACAGTATATGCTGAACGTTTTCGGAATAAAAAGCGGAGAGGAAGGCAACTTCTGGCAGACCCAGATTGAAGGGGAGTATGCCATAGACCGGGCTAAAAAAAGCGCACTGCACCTGGCGTGGGAATATGAGATACAGTATATAAAGGCAAAAGAAGAGGGTATAAAGCTTGACAAATCAGAAAAAGAAATGGTTGTCCGATATATTGACAGCAGCATTCCGGATACAATTAATACCAGAACAGAAAAGGATAAATATTTCAGTGAGCGGTTTGGCGTGACTTACAACGAGTTTAAAAGCATATGGATGGACTACTTCCTGATACAAAAATTTATGGAAAAAAAGAAGCAGCAGATAGAGGTAACTGAAGAACAGATAAAACAGTTCTATGATGAGAACCGGGACCGGATAGACAGCGTAACGGTAAAGCACATTCTTGTAAAGGTTGAAGAGGGAGCTACAGATGAAGAGAAGCAGAAAGCCAGGGAAAAAGCCGGGCAAATACTTGCCAGGGTGGATGCCGGAGAGGATTTTAATGCCCTTGTAAAGGAGTTTTCCGATGATGAAGGCTCAAAAGACAGCGGAGGAGAGTATACTTTTTCCAGGGGTGACCCGTATGTCCAGGAATTCAAGGACTGGGCCTTTGAGAACCAGGTGGGAAACACGGGGATAGTTGAAACCTCTTTCGGATACCATATAATGAAGCTGGTAAACAGGACGGAATTCGAAGATGTAAGCCAGGAAGCCGAAAATACGCTTAAGAATGAAAAATACAACGATATACTTGAAGAATGGAAAGGCGATCCCGAACTGAGACTTATAAAGAAGGACAAGGTATTCAATTCCATACAGTAAATCAAATCATTGAGCGTGTTGAGAATTGCTCCAATCAAAGCAAATACTACAGCAATATTCATATTCAAAGACCTCCGCACAGTATATTATCACTTTTTTAACCCCAGGGCAATGTGTGACAAAAGGCTGCGATTTGCCTGTTTCATCCAAAAAAAATCGTAAATATTCAATCATGTCCCTGCAAATATTTTTAATTGTTATATATCATAGTTGCCATTAATGTATAAAAGTCTTAAGTTAAATTAATAATAAACCTGTAAACAAACCAATTCTAATCGAAGGAGGTAAACATATGAAGGCAACTGGAATTGTCAGGAGGATAGACGACCTCGGAAGGATAGTCATTCCTAAGGAAATAAGAAGAACCCTTAGAATACGGGAAGGCGATCCGCTGGAGATTTACACCGACAAGGAAGGGGAAGTTATTCTCAAGAAGTACTCTCCCATCGGTGAAATGAGCGAATTTGCCAATCAGTTTGCCGATTCTCTGAATCAGACAAGCGGACACATTTCCTGCGTTTCAGATAGAGATTCAATAATCGCTGTTTCCGGTGCGTCAAGAAAAGATTTTATTGAAAAGCCTTTAAGCCAGGATCTTGAAAGGGTTATGGAGGAGAAAACCACACTGGTGGTCAAGTCTCCTACAGATAAACCCATACCCATTTTTTCTGATGAAACCGGAGAGAAAAGGTATTCTGCCCAGGTTGTAGCCCCAATCATTACAGAAGGAGACCCAATCGGGTCAGTTATACTGCTTTCTACCGATCCAGGTGTTTCAATGGGAGAGCTTGAAGCCAAGCTGGCGCAGTCAGCTGCGGGATTTCTTGGCAAACAGATGGAACAGTAGAATTATAGCATACAAGGAATTAACAGCAGCAATCCCTTCCCGGGATTTCTGCTGTTCACTGTTTGACCGTTATCTCGTTCAAATCCTTTACGGCGGGACCTTCCAGAACAGTACCGTCATAGGAGAACCGTGACCCGTGACAGGGGCAGTCCCATGTTTTTTCTGCCTCGTTCCATGACAGTTCACAACCCATATGCGTGCATGTGGTATCAACAGCAAAAAGCATTCCATTGCTGTCCCTGTAGAGACCTATACGGTTTAGTCCTTTACGCATAATTCTGCTCTCTCCTTTCTTCAGGGTGTCAAAACTTCTGCCTGTCAAAACAAGCTTTCCGCTTATAAACTCGCCTGCCACCTTTGTGCTTTCCCGTATAAACTCACCTGCCGAGGCTTTAAGATTGAACCTTGATGGGCCGAAGACACCGGCCCAGGCATTCTCCTTTCCCAGTATCATATTTGATATAATCATGGCGGCCGCGGTCCCTGATGTCATGCCCCATTTTTTGAATCCTGTTGCAATATATATGTTTTCGCTGTCGCTGCTCAGCCTCCCTATATACGGTATTGAGTCAAGACTTATGCAGTCCTGCGCCGACCAGTGGTAATCAACCGACTTTAAGCTGAATATCTTCTTTGCAAAGTTTTTAAGCTCTTCATATCCCGGAAGGGTATTGTCTCGGGTCCCTGTCCTGTGACCCTCTCCACCCAGCAGAACTATATCTCCTTCAGGGCTGGGCTGTGTCCTTATAGAGCGCACAGGCAGTTCTGCGCTGATAAACATCCCTTCAGGCAGCTTTCCGTCTATCCTTATACCGAGTATGTATGAACGGGATTGGTGGAGCCGTGCGAAATAAAGGCCTTCCCTGTCATGAAACGGAAATCGTGTGGCAATCACCACCTTATTTGCAATGATGCGTCCTGCTTCTGTTATAACAGTACAGGGTGATTTGTCCGCGATTTCAAGAGCCCGTGTGTTTTCATATATGCTGCAGCCTGCTTCAGATGCTTTAGCTGCAAGCGGGTACAGATACTTAAGAGGATGGAACTGTGCCTGGTCCGCGAATTTAACGGCACATATCGTTTTGAACGGAAGACAGGGGTCAGGCACATAGCTTGCCGGAAGTCCGAAACTCCTTGCCGCTATTACCTCGTTGTCAATATTTTTTACAAAGGAATCGTACTGTGTGTAAACATATGAGGGCCTGCGGGAGAATTCACAGTCGATACCCAAATCACCTATAATGGATGCGATTTTTTCTATTGCTGCCTGGTTTGCACATGCATACTGTCCTGCCTTTTCTCTTCCAACCTTGTCGATGAGGTAATTGTACACCAGATGATGCTGGGAAGTTATTTTTGCAGTAGTATGACCCGTGGTGCCCTGAAGGATACGCCCCTTATCAATAAGAACGCTGTTTATTCCGTCCCTGGCAAGAAGAAAAGCAGTTGTAACGCCTGTTATGCCCGCACCTACAATGGCAACGTCCGTTTTTTTGTCACCCTTCAGTGCAGGATATACTGTTGGTTTTGTTGATGCAAGCCAGTATGATTCAGAGCAGTTTTCAAAATCAGATTTTATAACAGTCTTGTTTTTGGACATGTCTATCCCTCCTCGATTTATCGCAACAACAATATTATTTGATTAGCAAGAACAAATATGCAGTCAAGGAGTGCCTTAAACTATAACTGTTTTGTTGACGATAAAAATATATGAAACAGTAATATTCTTGAGAAACAGGAGGCCGCACAATGGGAGAACAAAAGCGTAAGGTCAT
>CAYYGK010000070.1:0-9239 GCA_964471145.1 uncultured Eubacteriales bacterium
ACCGGGCCGGCAAGTTTGAACATGTTGGCTCCAACACCCAGTACCAGGCCCTCACTCCTGTGCTCAATTGAAGCTGATGCGACTGTGTTTGCAAACCCTGTTATTGGAACAGCTGTACCGGCTCCTGCCCACTGCGCAATATGGTCGTAGACACCGATGCCTGTCAATGTAACGGATATCATTATTAGAACAGCTGCTGTTGGATTTCCTGCTGTTATCTCGTCGAACTCAAAGAATTCTTTAAATATCATCTGAAGCCCCTGTCCGAATGTACAAATCAGTCCTCCCACCAGAAAAGCTTTTATACTGTTTACACCCAGCCTCCTTTTCGGTTCATGTATGGAAGCATACTTAAGATATTCTTTTTGAGATTTATTAAGCTCTCTGTTGCATTTACCCGGCAAAAAATCACCTCTTGAGCCTTTTCTTCAATTATAATTCCCAGTCCTGGATTGATTAATACTTTGAGTTCACTTAAAAAATATGCTATAATTCGTTAAAGTGCTGGAAATAGTTGCATGTAATTAGATTTGGATATAATAATACAATGGATGGTTCTGCATAGTATATAAGAGGATTTATAAGTGGAGGTTATGCATATGTTCAAAAAGCACGGCGAGACACTTGCATTTTTGGTGCTTTTGTTTTTCCTTACCAGTGTGGTTCTTTCTTACAGCCTTGTTAAAGCAAAGAGGGTTATAGACAGCTTTCATGCGGAGGCTTCAGTTACTGCTGAGAAACAATCTGCTCTCGTCGATTCCTACAGGAACTGCATTGCTGATCTTGAAACAGAACTCAAACAGCAAAAAGACCTGCTTTCAGAATACAAATCCTCTTTGGACGAGGCAGGAGCAAAATATCAGCAGCTTCTTGCAGAAAAGAACGAAACTGAAGAACTTGTGGAATTGATGACACCATCATATAATAACTGGAATGCATATGTTGACCGTCACTATAAAGCAAGCAGGTCTGATATTCAAAGAAAACAGGATATGGAGTTTTCTGATGCCAGGACGATGAGGATTACCGCCTACACAGAATATGAATGTGATAAAGAACCGGACCATCCTTTTTTTGGTGTTACTGCAAGCGGCAAAACAGTCAGGGAATGGTTCACTATTGCTGCAGGCAGTGACATTCCATTTGGCACACGTATATACATCCCATACTTCAAAGATAAACCTAACAACGGTATCTTCGTTGTAGAAGACCGTGGTGGAGCAATTAAGGAAAACTGTATTGACGTATACATGTCCGACCAGAAGAAGGTGGATAAATTCGGCTGCAAATGGCTTGACGTTTATGTTATTGGTGATTGAAGCGCCCTTTGGCGATGTTCTTTAAAGCATCTATTGCCAATTCAATTTCCGAAGCAGTATTAAAACACCCAAGGCTTAACCGGACAAGCCCCGTTTCCAAAGTCCCAAAAGTTTTATGGGCCAGCGGCGCACAGTGAAGACCTGCACGTGTTGCTGTATTGAACTCCTTATCCAGAGTTCTGCTGACAAATACAGAGTCCAGTCCGTCAATATTCAATGCTGCAATACCTGAATTGTTTTCGCATGAACTGTACAATCTCACCCCGTCTATAGAACTCAACCCCTTGTGAAGCTCCTTAAGCAGGCTATTTTTATATTCCCTGATTCTTTTAATTCCGATAGATTCAATAAATTCTACTCCATGCTTTAAGCCAATAATCCCGGGTGTATTAAGCGTACCGCTTTCAAGGCTGTCCGGCATAGTCAGTGGCTGCTCCAGACTTTTTGAACTGCTTCCGGTGCCTCCCTTAATCATGGGCATCAGTTGTATCCCCTCCCTTACATAAAGCCCTCCTGTCCCCTGCGGGCCTAACAGCCCCTTATGACCTGGAAATGCAAGCATGTCAGCCTTAGTTTCTTCCACATCCACATACTCGCTGCCTGAACCCTGTGCTGCATCAAGAAGGAATATTATTTTTTTCCTGCTGCATATTTCACCAATCTCTCGTATCGGTAGTTTAATACCATTTACATTGGAAGAAAAAGTGCATACTACCATGCGTGTGTTTTTTCTAATACTGTTCTCAATTCTGCCAGGGTCTATACGCCCTGTACTGTCGGCATATACTATTTCAGTGGTAATACCATCTTTTTCGCATGCTTTTAGCGGTCTTAATACTGAGTTGTGCTCCATACTTGTTGTAACAACATGGTCTCCTTCTTTCAATATTCCTTTTATTGCGAAATTTAACGACTCGGTTGTATTCTTTGTAAAACAAATCCTCAGAGGATTACTGATATTGAAAAATTCTGCCAGGACTTTTCTGCAAGAAAAAATCTCCCTTCCACACTTGAGTGACAAGCCGTGTCCTCCTCTTCCGGGATTTGCACAGTACCGACGAATGCATTCTGACATCTCTTCATAGACCCTGCAAGGCTTGGGCCATGAGGTTGCTGCATTATCAAGGTATATCAATGACCATACTCCTCCTGCTCAAGTATTTCATTATTCATCATATGCAGGTGAGTACGGGCAGGGAATAGCAGTCTATCTACTTACCTTCTCGAGGCGGGAGTTGCATTTTAACTTTGATTGAGGTTATCACTATAACTGCTATGATGCCACCGGCTACAGCTGTAACGATTTGCGGCCATCCAAACATAAATTTCAGCACTGTCTGCAGTTTGCCGGGCACGTCTTTAAATCCAAACACCAGCCTTACCCCTGAAAAAAGTATCAGGAACTTAAGTACCGCACCAGTCAGAATCCCCGTCCATTTGCTTCTCTTTCTAAACATATGGAACATAAGGACCAGTATGAAATTTCCTGCTGCTATAAAGGGTGAAAACACCAATATAAATGATGCAGCGGGTGTATTTGTTGTCAGAACTGCAAATAATGGTGCAACAACAGAAATCAAAGTTCCCCCCCATATGCCCGCTGCTGCTGTGGCAACTAGAAGACATGCATTAACCAGCGGCCCCACTACAAAATTGCTGTTGGGTCCAAGCGGTATATATCTGCCGACATACTGTAGTACAACCGTAAGAGCAAGAAGCACACCTGTTCTCGTAATGATTAATATTTTTCTGTTATCCATAAGATATCATAATCCTCTCCAAAGTCTGCTAGACATTATTTACCGTTTTATTCAGTCATGAAACATTCTTTTTTTCAGGCATGTTTATGAACTATTGCAATAAATGTACATATTATATGACCCCCTTCGATTAGATTTCTCCTTTCGTCAGGAAAATATATTGTAACCCGGGCATAAGTTATAATACCGCTGCCCCGGAGTATTAGTGAATTACTGCAACCCTTGTGCTTACACCTTCAATATTGCCAAGTTTTCCAGTCAGAGCGCCGATCTCATTGTTTGTTCCATCAACAATAAGTGATATTACAGATACACCCTTTTTTGAATACGGTACTCCCATTCTGCCTACAATCATTCTGCCATAATCGCCAAGGAGCGAGTTAACATTTTTTGATATTTTATCTCTGTTTTCAATAATTATGCCTATTACTGCAATTCTCTTCTCCATGACAATTCCTTGTTAATAATTTAACTTAAAAATATAATAACATAATAAAATGCATGATTCAATGAAGCTGAGTCTGTTTTTTGGTCCAGGCACCCGCTGTGTGAATTATTCATAGGATATACTAAGTTGCCATAATACCTTGGAGGGCTGAAAATGGAATTTATGAAATACATAATAATAGGGGGAGACCTAAGAAATGTCATACTTGCAAACCTTTTATCAGAAGAAGGTGCGGATGTAAAGACATACGCCCTGGAAAACACAGATATGGAGAAGAAAGCTTTTGAATGCAAAAACTTAAATGATGCAGTATCCGACGCAGACATTATTATAGGGCCTCTTCCATGTTCATGTGACGATGAATCTCTCAACACACCGTTTCATCATAACAAAATATACATAAACGATTTATACGGCATTATGGATAAAAAACAGATTTTTATAGCAGGACATATAAGTGAAAGAGTCAGGCAAAAATCTGAATTCTATAATATTACCCTTATAGATTATCTGGAACGTGAGGAGATGTCTGTTTTGAATGCATTACCTACAGCCGAAGGGGCAATACAGATCGCAATGGAGGAAATGCCAATAACTCTTCATGACAGCAAAGCCCTTGTTCTTGGTTTTGGAAGGATCGGAAAAGTCCTCTCCAAAATGCTGTCGGGCATAGGTGCCCGGGTATATGTTGAAGCCAGGAAATATCATGACCTTGCATGGATATCAGGTTACGGATACACTCCTGTTCACCTTAACTCACTGAGCAATGTAGTTGGCGATATGGATATAATATTCAACACAATTCCTCACCTGATACTGGATGATAAGAAGCTGTCCCGCATAGGTACAAACACTCTTATCATTGACCTTGCATCAAAACCGGGAGGCATAGACCTGGAAGCTGCAAAGATGTATAGTTTAAAGACAATCTGGGCTCTTTCCCTTCCTGGAAAAGTCGCTCCATTGACTGCAGCCCGCTATATCAGGAAAACTATAAAAAACACGCTTTATGAACTGGGGGTGTAAACATGCTGCTAAAAGATATGACCATAGGCTTTGGGATAACCGGTTCATTCTGCACGCACTCACTGATAATGCCTGTACTTAAGAATATAGTCTGTGAAGGCGCCTGTGTCATCCCCATTATTACACCATCAGTTGATAAAACCGATACAAGATTTGGCAGTGCGGAAGATTTGAAAAATAAAATCGAAGCAATCACAGGCAATAAAATACTCAAAACAATAGTAGAGGTTGAGCCTATAGGGCCAAAATCGCTTATAGATATTATGCTTGTTGCACCATGCACAGGCAACAGCATCGCCAAAATTGCAAATGGGATATCTGATACGTCTGTTACAATGGCATGCAAGGCACAGCTTAGAAACAACAAGCCTGTTGTTATATTTGTATCAACCAATGACGGTCTTAGCGGAAATGCAAAAAACATTTCTACTTTAATAAACAGGAAAAATGTTTATGTTGTACCGTTTAAACAGGATGCTCCCGACAGAAAACCGGACTCGGTTGTTTCAAAAACTGAATTAATAATACCAACCCTGTTGGAGGCAGTCAACGGCAGACAGCTTCAGCCTGTATTGTACAATGATTAGGCACTCAAATAAGGTTTTTCAGGTCTTCGGTATTCTCCATCAGTTTACCTACAACTGCTACGGATATTTTTTGTGCTCCAAATACAGACTCGATAGCCTCAACAGCTGTATCCATGCTTATTGAATCAATTTTCTCAAGAATCTGATCCGGTGTCCTTATAAATCCAAGGAGCAGTTCTGATTTGCCTATACTGTTCATTCTGCTGCCAGTGCTTTCAAGTCCGAGTATAAAACTACCCTTCAGCTGCTCTTTTGCTCTATGCAGTTCTTCTTCGTCTATTCCTTTATTTATAATACTGGAAAGTTCATCAATTATAATTGATATGACATCCTTGATATTATGCGGGTTCATCCCCGCATATATGGTAAAAAGGCCATTGTCTGTATATGAAGAGGGGTATGAATAAATTGAATAGACCAGTCCCATGTCCTCCCTTACCTTCTGAAAAAGTCTTGAACTTACAGTTCCCCCCAATATATTATTTACTGCCATAAGGGAATAGAGCCTTTCATCCCTATGCTCTATTCCATCCATGCCCATACACATGTGAACCTGTTCAATATTCTTCTCTTTTACTTTAAAGCTCCTTATATAGCATGCCGGTACTGTATTCTTCTGCTCATGCCCTGCATCAGCCTTCCAGCAGCCAAACTTTTTATCCAATTCATCCAGCAGTTGTGTCTCGTCAAAACTGCCGGCAACAGATACCACTGTTCTTTCAGGCACATAGTTTTCAGACATGAACTTCTCAATGTTGATTCTGCTGATGTTTTCAAGGCACCTTTTGTTGCCAAGGATCGGCAGTCCCAGTGGGCTTCCCTTCCATACTGATTTCGCCAGAATGTCATGTGCCAGGTCATCTGGTGTGTCCTCATACATGCTTATTTCTTCAAGGATTACCTTTTTTTCAGTTTCAAGGTCTTTCTCCAGCATCCTGGACTTAAAAAATATATCAGAGAGTATATCTATTGCAGTTTGTATATGCTCGTCTAAAACCTTTGCATAATAGCAGGTGCATTCCCGTCCGGTGAAAGCGTTTAGATGTCCTCCGATGCTTTCCATGCTCTGGGCAATCTGCCTGGCGCTCAGTTTATCTGTCCCTTTGAACATCATATGCTCAATGAGATGGGATATGCCGTTATTAAGCTCGTTCTCATACCTGGAACCTGTTCCCACCCATATGCCAATGGAAACCGACCTTAGGTATGGTATTTTTTCGTAAACTATTCTCACACCGTTTTCAAGGATTTTCTTCTTAAACATAAGCCCTCCCTGCTGCATTTTAATTATTATTCATCTTTTGGAAGAGCATCCTTCCTTGAAAGATTAATCCTTCCCTGCCTGTCAACATTAACAACTTTGACAGGTATTTCGTCTCCTATTTTTACAACATCCTCAACCTTCTTTACATGCTTCCTGTCAAGCTTGGAAATATGCACAAGCCCCTCCTTGCCGGGCAGAAATTCTACGAAAGCACCAAACGCCATGATTCTCATTACCTTACCAATAAATACATCACCCTGTTTTACTTCTCCACATATTCCTTCAATTATCTTTATAGCTTTTTCAGCAGCCTCGGAGTCATCAGATGCTATGAATACCCTTCCGTCATCTTCAATATCAATTTTCACACCAGTTTCATTTATAATCCTGTTGATGATTTTCCCGCCCGGGCCTATTACATCACGTATTTTTTCAGGGTTAATGTTAGTAGTGGATATCTTGGGAGCATACCTGGAAAGCTCCTTTTTCGATGATGGTATGGCCTTAAGTATAACATCGTCAATTATCCTAATCCTTCCCTTCCTGGTAAGTTCAAATGCTTCCCGGATAATTTGTTCAGTCAACCCATCCGCCTTAATATCAACCTGTATAGCTGTTATGCCGTTTTTTGTTCCAGCTACCTTGAAATCCATATCCCCAAAGAAATCTTCTATGCCCTGTATATCCATAAGCATAGCAAACCTGTCAGGGTTCTCATTATCTGTCACCAATCCTGCTGATATACCTGCAACGGGTTCCTTTATGGGCACTCCGGCATCCATAAGAGCCAAAGTACTGCCGCAAACACTTCCTTGTGATGTCGACCCGTTTGACATAAGAACTTCCGAAACCAGCCTTATGGCGTACGGAAAGCTTACTTCATCGGGTATAACCGACTCAAGTGCCCTTTCAGCAAGCGCACCATGACCTATTTCCCTTCTTCCGGGTCCCCTTGACGGCCTGGTTTCTCCTACGCTGTATGCTGGGAAGTTGTAATGGTGCATGTATCGCTTTTCCTCTTCCAGGTCAACCCCGTCAAGCATCTGAACCTCTCCGAGTGCGCCTAGAGTCACGATAGTCAACACCTGTGTCTGGCCCCTCTGGAATATTCCCGACCCGTGTGTTCTGGGAAGTATCCCAACCTCTGCAGATAACGGCCTCAACTCATCTAATGCTCTTCCGTCAACTCTTTTTTTATCCTGCAGGATAAGACTCCGGACCGCCTTTTTTTCAAGCTTGTAAACCGCTTCTGATATTTCGTTCTCCATATCAGGGTATTCTTCCTGGAAGTGCTTTTGTATTTCTTCATTAAGTTTATCAACATTTTCCTCACGTATCTGCTTGTCCTCATTCATTACTGCGATTTTCATCTTTTCATATGCATATTCTTCTACATTACTTATGACTTCTTCCGCAACTTTACTGGATTCATACGTGTAGTCAGGTTTTCCGATTTCATTTACAATCTCTTTAATGAAAGCAACAATCTTTTTTATCTCTTCATGTGCCTTAAGTATTGCTTCCAGCATTTTTTCTTCACATACTTCTTTTGCACCAGCTTCAATCATGGTTATTTTATTTTCAGTACCTGCAACAGTAAGATTCAAGCTGCTTTTTTCACGCTGTTCAATATTCGGGTTCATAACTATTTCATCTTCAACCAGTCCGATATTTATACCGCCGATAGGTCCGCCCCAGGGTATATCCGAAATTGCCAGTGCAATTGATGTTCCTATCATTGCAGTAATTTCAGGTGAATTGTCCTGGTCAACAGAGAGTACTGAGTTAACCACTGTTACATCATTCCTGAGGTCATCCGGAAAAAGAGGCCTTATCGGTCTGTCTATGAGCCTGGCCGTCAAAACAGCTTTTTCGGAAGGCTTGCCCTCTCTTTTAATAAAACCGCCAGGTATCTTACCTACTGCATACAGCCTTTCCTCATAATCAACAGCCAGAGGAAAATAGTCGATCCCTTCGCGGGGCTTGTTTGATGAGGTAGCAGTAGACAGTATTACCGTGTCACCGTATCTTAGCAGTACAGACCCGTTTGCCAGCTGCGCCATTCTTCCCGTTTCCACTACCAGTTGTCTGCCTGCAAATTCAGTTTTGTAAGTTTTGTTCATTTTATACCTCCTGATTTTAAACCCCAGACCGTAGCTTGTAGATTCTATACCGGATTTATCTGCTTCCGATACACAATCTACCCTCTACCATCTGAGGTCTTAATAGTCTTATTATTTCACATCTTTAATACAATAAATCCTTTTTTAACAAAATTCAAATAAGGGCGGTGAATCATCCGCCCTTATTGCCTACTTCCTGAGTTTCAATTTTGATATAATATCACGGTATCTTTTAATATCATTTTTCATCAGGTAATTGAGAAGACCTCTTCGCTGTCCAACCATTTTAAGCAGTCCCCTCCTTGAATGATGGTCCTTTTTGTGTATCTTTAAATGCTCATTCAGCTGGTTAATCCTTTCCGTAAGTATCGCAATCTGAACCTCGGGTGAGCCAGTATCTTTTTCGTGCAGCTTATATTTTTCTATTATCTGCTGCTTTTCTTCACTTAACATGAAAAACGCCTCCTGTTTTTAATACGCCTGCTGCCAGGTATCCGGCCGGAGTTTTCCGCAAACCGGGCAGCGGCTCTGTTTTCACTAGTGGTATTCTAACACAACATCTATTGGTTGTAAATATCAAGCTGTATACTCTGTATACTCTTAAGCAAAATAAAGTATTGATGTAGTATTTAGAATTACACTCTTGTTGCATATAAAGAAATAAAATAAAAAAACTTACCGTCCTCAGCTTTTATCATCTCAATATCACTAC
>CAYYGK010000070.1:9249-12341 GCA_964471145.1 uncultured Eubacteriales bacterium
CGAGCATGTTCATTATCACATGAATGAAAATTCATATCTTCCGTCCAAAATGGCAAAAGTTGTGTTGGAATACCATTAGTAAATTCCTTTTTTAGTCCTGGAATTGCAACTGCTATTTGTCCTCCCCTTTTTACCAGGGGAGCAAAATACTTTGTAAGATATTCTTCTTCCACTCCAAAATAATGGTATGCATCCACACTAATAGCAACATCAAAAAACTCATTTGCAAATGGCAATTCCTGAGCTTCAGCATGAATTGGTATTACTGCTGACGTTCAGTATATATCATGCCTTATATGCTTTAGTACCGGCAGCTGCCGCCTTACCTTCTCCACAATTGACAGGTCTATATCCGCATGGATTATCTGTTCCTCCTCGTTAGCCATACAAATTATCCCGCCCCAGGGATCTGCAGCCATTGAATGTCCATATGCTTTGTATTCTGCATCCCTGTTAAGTGCCGCAGATACTGCAATAACATATGCCTGACTGTCTACAGCACGGCTTCTCACCAGCAGTTCCCAATGTGCAGGTCCGGTTATATTATTGAATGTAGCCGGTACAATAAAAGCCTGTGCACCCTGTCTGCTCATAAGCCTGAACATTTCTGGAAACCTCAGGTCATAGCATATTGCAAGACCAATATTCCAGCAGCCTGCACAAGCTGTTTTGACAACCTTTCCGTAATCAAGTGTATCCGATTCCCTGAAGGTTATACCTCCCTTAATATCCACATCAAAAAGGTGTATCTTTCGGTATTTGGATATTATCCTGCCTTTTTTGTCAAAAAGGAGTGATGTGTTGTATAATCCTCCCTTATCTGTCTCGGGAATGGACCCGGCATGTATGTAAATACCAAGGCTTTTTGCCTCAGCTGATATAATTCTGGCAGTCTTTCCCTCATCAGCTAATTCTGCATAATCTGAAAATACATCAGCGGAGTATGGACATATAAACATTTCCGGCAGCACCGCTATGTCTGCTCCTTCATCTGCGGCAGACCTTACTGCCGTTACTGCCTTTTCAAGGTTTTCATCCTTGTTTTCACCTGTTTTTAGTTGACATAATGCCACTCTTGTTTTCCTTTCCATACTGTCATCTCCCTCCATCCATATAATATCCACAATACACTTAATAATCAACACCTTTTCAGGCAGCAAAGAATATTATGTAAATGTAATACGTAAAAAAGCGGAGGTGGTTTTATGCTCAACAATAACTACTGTAATTATCAGATACCATTTATGCCTGAGTGTCCTCAGCTTGCTAACGCATATGTCCCTTATCAGTATTTCAGATGCCTGTACATGCCTGCAAAAAAATAGAAGGTGTTAGCGATAACTTCCAATGCAATTAATAAAATAAATGATTGTAACACTTATGGCGAGGACCCATGCGGAGGGATAATGATACTTGCACATAGTCGAGGTTAAGTCCCAGAGTGTGCCCCGGTCGTTGACGGGGAGGTGTAAGTCCTATGAAGACGGGAAACTGCTGTCTGCCGAATAAGTACAACAAAAACAGAAAAAAGGTAAGGCTAAGGTGCTTTATATTAGCGGACAGGCAAAAACAAGCATTCTAAAGAATATTACTGTAATAACAAGTGATATTGATTGGAGGTGGGCCGAATGGGAAAAAAGGATGTAAGGCTTGTCGGAATAGAAAACCAGGTTGATATAAATAAAGATACCTTTTTCAGGCCATACGGAGAATGTACCGAACAAAACATATTTTAAATTTTCTAATCATCATTCGAGAGAAATAATACCCCTCTATAAATCAGCATATTTTTTGGGCAAAAGTAAGCCCCATTTTGAAAAATGTAATACAAACTTAATATTTCTGTTATTAAAGAAGGGATATTTTATTCTACTATTGTGATTTAAGTGATAATTATGGTATAATAATACCACAGAAAGGAGCTGACAATTATGCCACATATAATTCCAATTCGAGATTTAAAAAACACAAGTAATATCTCAAAAATGTGCCGTGAAGCCGCTGAGCCCATATATATTACCAAAAACGGCTACGGCGATATGGTTATTATGAGTGTAAAAATGTATGAGGAAAAACTATTTATGATGAATGTATATAACAAATTAGCTGCAGCAGAAACACAAATAGC
This sequence comes from uncultured Eubacteriales bacterium, assembly GCA_964471145.1. Lineage (GTDB taxonomy): Bacteria > Bacillota > Clostridia > Acetivibrionales > STF1-152 > CAYYGK01. Next base: position 11,378 of record CAYYGK010000070.1, read on the forward strand.
AGAAGGAAAAGTATTGGATGGGGATGCTTCTTTAAAAAGCATAAGGGAAAAATACAATGTATAGGCTGATTGTTTCGGAACTTGCTGATAAAGATTTGGATAGTATAGTTTCGTATATTGCCGTACAACTTGCAAACCCTACAGCATCTGCTAATTTTCTTGATGGAGTAGAAAAATGCTATGCCTTTTTGAAAAGCAATCCGTACATGTATGAACGGTGTCATGATACTTATCTGGAGAAAAAGGGCTATCGTAAGGCGACTATTAATAATTATGTAATGGTTTATATGATTGATGAAGCAAATAGAGAAGTTGTTATTCATCGGTTTTTCTATGGTGCACAAGATTATGTGAAACTTATATAGAACTAGATCCCAACCAACTATTTCAAAGTATAATTTCTGTCACGGTTGCTGCTATGTGCAACTATAATATTTTTTCACACATATCCTTGAATATTTCTCTAATCCTTATTCACCAGTTCAGGCACGTCATTATAGAGCTTTTCACTGAAGGAGACAGGTACAAAATCAATATTATTGTCGAGTTGCCCAAGTCCGCATGCAGAAAAGATAACGGGATATATATGTCCATAGACCTTGGGATAAACAATCTGATAACCTGCTATGTTTCCACCGGTGAAATGCTGATTATATCATGAAGACAGCTTTTGAGCACAAACAGATACTTTGACAAGAGGACAGGTTACTACCAGGGAGTGGCATATGCACAGCAGGCAGCCCGGGGAAAGGAATATCCGGAAAGGACAAGAAGAGTAAACCAGTTGTATGCAAAAAGGAGAAAGCAGGTGGAGCACATATTGCATTCTGCAACCAGAAAGGTGATAGAGTTTGCCGAGAGGGAGGCTGATTGTGTTGGAGCATACAACATAATGAAAAAGTATCCGCAAAGGACAGGCAGAAAGCCTGTTACGGCAGTAGTGGGGTTGGACACCCCAATGATG
>CAYYGK010000071.1:0-12283 GCA_964471145.1 uncultured Eubacteriales bacterium
TTGGACAGTCATAAACACCACGGATCACTCTGCGGATTTTCTTCTCATCTTCAAGTCTTTCAAGTGATTTGCTTCGAAGAGAAATACGGAGAATGGGTGCTCGCCGAACAAGTATTGGAATATTTACGATAAGAATAATAATTATTTTTTATTTATGCATTAATGAAGGCCCGCATATGCGGGCCCCAGAACTATTGATATATATTAATACATGCCTCCACCAGGCGGCATGCCTCCCGGCATTCCACCGCCTGCAGGCGGTGCTTCATCTTCCGGCATGTCTGCTACAACACTTTCTGTTGTAAGAACCATTGCTGCCACTGAAGCAGCGTTCTGCAGAGCAGACCTTGTAACCTTGGTAGGATCAACTATTCCGCTGTCTATCATATCTGCATAGTCCTGCTTGAGAACATCAAATCCTATACCGGTCTTGCTCGACTTGATTTTTTCTACAATTACTGAACCTTCAAGACCGGCGTTCTTGACTATCTGCCTTACAGGTTCTTCAAGGGCTTTGAGAATAATGCGTGCTCCGGTCTTCTCATCACCAGCTGCATCATCAACAGCCTTCTGCACGTTCTTTAAAATGTTGATGTATGCTGTTCCTCCTCCTGAAACTATGCCTTCCTCAACTGCAGCCTTGGTTGCCGCAAGAGCGTCCTCTATCCTGTGTTTTTTCTCCTTCATTTCAGTCTCTGTGGCTGCGCCTACACTAATAACAGCAACTCCGCCCGAGAGCTTCGCAAGCCTTTCCTGCAGCTTCTCTTTATCAAAATCGGATGTGGTTTCCTCTATCTGGGACTTAATTGAGGCGATCCTGTTCCTTATTTCATTGTCATCACCAGCCCCATCAACAATGATGGTGTCTTCCTTCTGTACTTTGACCTGTCTGGCTGTACCAAGCTGGTCTATTGTAACTTCCTTAAGATCAAGCCCGACTTCTTCCGAAATAACCTGGCCGCCGGTCAGGATAGAAATATCCTGGAGCATTGCCTTCCTTCTGTCACCAAATCCGGGAGCTTTTACAGCTACGCAGTTGAACGTACCCCTGAGTTTGTTGACAACCAGTGTCGCAAGCGCCTCTCCTTCGATATCTTCTGCTATGATAACAAGCTTCTTGCTCTGCTGTGCTATCTTCTCAAGCAGCGGCAGTATATCCTGTACACTGCTTATCTTCTTGTCTGTAATAAGAATATACGGGTCATCCAGAACCGCTTCCATCTTTTCTGTATCGGTTACCATGTACGGTGATACGTAACCCCTGTCAAACTGCATCCCCTCGACAACCTCCAGCTCGGTTGCCATAGTCTTTGATTCCTCGACTGTTATGACTCCATCATTCGTCACCTTTTCCATAGCATCGGCAATCAGGTTTCCGATTACAGAATCATTTGCAGAAATTGATGCAACCCTTGCAATATCCTCTTTGCCGTGTACCTTCCTGCTTATCTCGTTTATGCCTTCAACTGCGGCTTCAACAGCTCTTTCTATACCCTTTTTAAGTATCATCGGGTTAGCCCCTGCTGCTACATTCTTCATGCCTTCCCTTATGATGGCCTGCGCAAGGAGGGTCGCGGTTGTAGTACCGTCGCCTGCGACATCATTAGTCTTGGTGGCAACTTCCTTAACCAGCTGCGCACCCATGTTTTCAAATTCATCCTCCAGCTCTATTTCCTTTGCTATTGTTACACCATCATTTGTTATGGTAGGGGAGCCGAATTTCTTGTCAAGCACAACATTTCTGCCTTTCGGTCCCAGTGTTATTCTTACGGTATCGGCCAGCTTGTTGACTCCGGTTTCAAGAGCCCTTCTGGCATCTTCGCCGAATTTTATTTCCTTTGCCATAATTAAAGCCTCCTTTGATTTAAAATTGTTTACTGTCTTTTATTCAACTATTGCAAGGATGTCGCCCTGCTTTACAATTGTGTATTCCTCGTCGTCAACTTTTACCTCTGTACCAGCATACTTGCTGATAAGAACCTTGTCTCCGACCTTTACTTCCATCTTGACTTCCTTACCGTCAACATATCCGCCCGGACCCACGGCGATAATTTCAACAACCTGCGGCTTCTCTTTTGCCGTGCTCGGAAGCACAATACCACTTTTCGTTGTTTCTTCAGTCTCAAGAGCTTTTATTACCACTCTGTCCGCTAAAGGCTTTATTTTCATATTCTCTACCTCCTGCCTATGTATTTTATCAAATTGTTAGCACTCACTTTTGATGAGTGCTAATCGCATATATAATATTAATATACTTATCAGACTATAATCAAATATATATAAACGTGAAAAAAGATGATAATTACACAATAATTAGCTTTATAGCAAAATTACATTCAATATTCATTGTTTTCCTCAATTTTTCTCCGAAATTATGCCAGTTTATCTCCTCCGCCTCAATTCATCGTAAACTTCCTCAGGTTTTATTCCATGTTGTACCAGCATAACATATATATGGTAAAACAAGTCAGCTGTCTCATACACGATTTCATTCCGGTCATTGTTCTTGGATGCAATAATGACTTCGGAAGATTCTTCCCCCACCTTTTTAAGAATCTTGTCTATTCCTTTTCCAAACAGGTAACAGGTATACGAACCCTCTTTGGGATTTTCCTTCCTGCCTGATATAACCTGGTAGAGTTCATCAAGTATTTCATTCCTTCCATACACCTTCCCAGGGTTAAAAACCTTGTCCTGCTCTGCAGCACTGCCATCCTCAAACTTCCTGTAGAAGCATGAGTAGTGGCCTGTGTGGCATGCTGCAATATTCTGCCTGACCCTTACAAGCAGGGTGTCACAGTCGCAGTCAGGGCTTACGGAAACCACCTGCTGCACATGACCTGATGTCTCACCCTTCTTCCATAGCTTTTTCCTGCTCCTGCTGTAAAAGTGAGTGAATCCGGTTTTCAGCGTTTTCCGGAGCGCCTCCCTGTTCATGTACGCCATCATAAGGACTCTGTTTGTATCCTCATCCTGAATGACAGCGGGAACAAGCCCCCTGTCATCAAACTTCATCATCTCCAATATTTTATCCATTATACTCACTCCCACCCGTTAAGCGTATCTCAACCCCGTTATCTGCAAGAAACTTTTTCAAATCACATATTTCCATCTCACGGTAATGAAAAAGGGATGCTGCAAGAACCGCATCAGCCCTCCCTGTTGTAAGGGCATCCAGAAAATGCTGCATGCTCCCCGCTCCCCCCGAAGCAATAACCGGTATCCCGGTATTATCGGCTACTTTTCTTGTAAGCTCAATATCATATCCGTTTTTTGTGCCGTCACAGTCCATACTTGTAAGGAGTATCTCTCCGGCGCCAAGTTTCTCTGCTTTTACAGCCCACTTTACAGCATCTTTCCCGGTATTGACCCTCCCTCCGTTTAGAAAGGCGTCCCATCCCGAGTGGTCGTGCCTTCTCTTTGCATCGATGGCAACAACCACACACTGGCTTCCAAAACGTTCTGCAGCCTCGGTTACAAGGCGGGGCCTCTTCAGGGCCGCCGAGTTTATTGATATCTTGTCCGCACCCGCCCTTAGAATCTGCCTGAAATCTTCAACCGTCCTTATTCCACCGCCCACTGTAAACGGAATAAATACCTGGGAAGCAACCCTCTCAACAACGTCAAGCATTATGTTCCTGGCATCAGAACTTGCCGTTATGTCAAGGAATGTCAGTTCATCAGCGCCGGCCCTGTCATATACTGCTGCAACTTCTACCGGGTCGCCTGCATCCCTTAGATTTAAAAAGTTGACTCCCTTGACCACACGCCCTTCATGCACATCAAGGCAGGGTATTATCCTCTTTGTCAGCATGCATCATCACCTTCCGCACAGACCAAAAAAGCCTCCTCAAGGTCTAAGTCCCCCGTGTAAAGGGCCTTACCCACAATGACTCCGGGCACACCTGCATTTTTAAGGCTTTTAATATCCTCAATACCGGAAACGCCGCCTGATGCAATAATATCCATATCTGTGTTATTCATCATTTTGCGTATTGCAGTTATGTGAGGTCCCTTTAGCATGCCGTCTCTTGTAATATCGGTATAGATTACAGTACCTGCCCCGGCATCCTGCATGGCCCTGGCAAACTCCAGTGCGGACACCCCGCTTGAACCCTCCCAGCCATCAACCGCAACCAGCCCGTCCCTTGCATCAATACCCACAGCTATATGCTGCCCGAACCTTTTTACCGCATCGCTGACCAGCGCCGGGTCTTTTACTGCTGCAGTACCCAGAACCACCCTGAATATGCCTGCACCAAGAAGCGATTCTATATCACTCATCGTTCTTATACCGCCGCCCAGCTGTATTTTCAGTCCTTTAAGGCCGGCAATTCGTGAAACAGCATCAAGATTCGTGCGCTTCCCTGTTCTTGCACCATCAAGGTCAACAACATGCAGATATCCTGCCCCTTTTTGCTTCCAGTTCTCTGCTGCTTCGAAAGGGTCATCAAAATATACCGTTGAATCGCTGAAACTGCCCTGCCTCAACCTTACGCATTTACCGTCCTTTATGTCTACAGCCGGATAAATTATCATTTTATGCACCCCCGAACCCAGTTTTTCAGCATCTTGATGCCTGTCCTGCCGCTTTTCTCGGGATGAAACTGTGTAGCAAGAATATTATCCCTGCACACTGCTGCATCAAATTCAATACCGTATATGCTGGTAGCAGCCACAACTTTCCTGTCGGCGGCATACGCATGGTACGAATGCACAAAATATACAAAGGGTCTCTCATTCCCTGGTGAAATCAGGCTGTCGGCTTTGATGTTGAGCCTGTTCCAGCCCATATGGGGTATTTTAAGCCCCATACCGTCAGGGAACCTTTTTACGCTCCCTCGCAAAACACCAAGGCCTTTTCTCTCCCCTTCTCCCTCTTCACTGTATTCAAACAGCAACTGAAGGCCCAGGCATATCCCCAGGAATGGCTTTCCTCTCTCAATACTCCTTAAAACCACCTCTGCAAGCCCTGTTTTCTCCAGTCCGTCCATGGCATCTGAAAAAGCTCCGACTCCTGGAAGAACAACTGCATCCGAGCATTCTATGACACAGGGGTCTGAAGAAACACACACTTTGCATCCGATAAACAAAAGCGCTTTTTCAACACTCTTAAGGTTACCAACCCCATAGTCAACAACCGCTATCAAGAGATCAATCACCCGAACTTCCTGCCTGTAATCCTTTCATAGGCTTCTATATATTTTTCCTCGGTTTTCTTTACCACATCATCGGGCAGCTGCGGAGCAGGCGGTTTCTTATCCCAGTCAAGCGTCTCAAGGTACTCCCTGACAAACTGCTTATCAAAGCTTTTCTGTGGTCTGCCAGGCTGGTATTCACTCTTCTCCCAGAACCTGGACGAATCAGGTGTAAACATCTCATCCGCAACCACCAGTCTGCCGTCAAGCATGCCGAACTCAAATTTTGTGTCGGCAAGTATAAGCCCGCTGCTTTCTGCATGCGATGCAGCCTTTTGATACAATGCTATGCTTGCGTCACGCAGGCTGTTTGCAAGCCCCGTCCCAATCCTGTCACACAGGGTTTCAAATGATACGTTCTCATCGTGGCCCTCCTTTGATTTTGTAGACGGAGTAAAAATTGGTTCGCTGAGTTTGTCAGCCTGTTTCAGTCCTTCCGGCAGTTTTACCCCGCATACTGAACCCGTTTTTCTGTATTCTCTGAGGCCCGAACCCTCAAGATAGCCTCTTACAATACACTCTGCCTCTACCATGTCTACCCTGCTGACCAGCATGGACCTTCCTTTAAGCTGAGGAGAGTATTTGCGAACTTCTTCAGGTAAGCTGTCCATATCAGTGGTTATCATGTGGTTGCCTATTACATCCTCCGTAAAATCAAACCAAAAATCGGAGAGCATATTAAGCACTGTACCCTTGTTGGGTATCAGGTTGGGAAAAACAACATCAAATGCCGATATCCTGTCGGTAGCGACAACCAGAAGCCTGTCGCCCAGGTCATATACGTTTCTTACCTTCCCCTTTAAAAAAAGAGGGAAGTCAATAAAATCCGTGTTATTAACAAGTTCTGTCATATCAATTGCCTCCTGTCATTGATTAAAGCTTTCCTTTTGTAGACATTACGCCCTTGATTCTGCTGTCTATGGTCAGGGCCTCGTCTACCGCCCTTCCAAACGATTTGAATACGGCTTCGGCAATGTGGTGCCCGTCACTGCCGCTTAACTTTCTTATGTGTATGTTCATCCCCGCATTCCAGGCGACAGCCCTCAGGAACTCTCTCACCAGCCCCGCATCCATTCCTCCAAGGGCAGGCTGGTCCACATCTGCATCATATTCAAGGTGCGGCCTTCCTCCTGCATCAACCACTGCAAGCACAAGTGCCTCATCCATAGGCACAATACAGGACCCGTACCTCTTTATTGATACACCCTCTCCTACTGCTTTTCTGATAGCCTGACCCAGAACTATACCCACATCCTCAACAGTATGGTGTGCGTCCACCTCAAGGTCACCACTGGCACTCACCTGAAGGTCCATGAGCCCATGTTTTGAAAACTGCTCAAGCATATGGTCAAAAAAGCCTACACCTGTTTTTATGTCATAATTCCCGGTCCCATCAATGTTTATTCTCAATGCAATATCCGTCTCTGTCGTATTCCTTTTTACTTCTGCATTCCTCAAAATCCTCACCTCCATCAGGACAGGCGGTTTTCTACATTATATCAGAAGGCTGCAGGGTATTTCTACAAAAGAGCTGCCATTGCTTCAAGGAATTTGTTCATATCCTTATCGGTGCCTGTGCTTATCCTGAGGTAGCCGGAGATCCTGGGGTGGTCAAAATACCTTACCAGAATGCCTTTTTTCTTAAGGCCCCTAAACAGCAAAGCAGCATCCTTTTCAGGGTGTGTTGCAAATACGAAATTAGCTTTTGAATCACACACCCAAAAACCCATTCTTTCAAGCTCCCGCTTGACATAATCCCTTGTATTAATGACTCTTAAGAGCGTCTTTTTGAAGTATTCTTCATCCTCAAAGGAGGCTTGTGCTGCTGTAAGTGCAACTGTGTCCAGTGTGTAAGAATTAAATGAATCCTTTATTCTTACAAGTCCCTGCACAAGGTGTGTCTGTCCCAGGGCCCATCCTACCCTCAGGCCTGCCAGCGACCTTGCCTTGGATGCTGTCTGCACAACAAGCAGGTTGTCAAACCCGTTTATGAGAGAAACCGCAGACTCTCCCCCGAAATCCACATAAGCCTCGTCAAGAATTACGACACACTCCCTGTTTTTTTCAAGTATTCTTATTACATCGTTAATCGGTGTAAAAATCCCTGTGGGTGCGTTGGGATTGGGCAGCACCCCTCCCCCTTCTGCACAAAAACTCTCTATGGGAAGCATAAAATCATTGTCAAGGGGAACGGTTTCGAAATCCAAACCGAACAATCTGCAGTAAACAGGATAGAATGTATATGTTATGTCAGGGAAGATTACCCGCCGGCCTGGTTCAAAAAATGCCCTGAACGCAAAGGCAAGCACCTCATCCGAACCGTTGCCGACAAATACCTGCTCCCTTTCAACCCTGTAATACCCGGCAATGGTGTCACGCAGCGATTTGCATTCCGGGTCGGGATACAGCCGGAGCTCTCCGGCGTCACAGTCCCTTATTGCATTTATAACACCAGGGGAAGGAGGGTATGGATTTTCATTTGTATTGAGTTTAATAAAGCGTCCCCCGGGAGGCTGCTCACCAGGTACGTAAGGCTCCAGCTCTCTGGTCAGACTGCTCCAGTATCTGCTCATTTATTATCACCCGTTCTTATGCCTGCAGAATTTGCGTGCGCATCAAGCCCTTCCGCTCCGGCCATTTTCATTATATCCCCCGAGGCATTCTCAAGAGCACCCTTCGTATAATACACCATGCCGGTTCTCTTGACAAAATCATAAACACCCAGCGGGGAGAAGAACCGTGCTGTTCCCCCTGTAGGCAGAACATGGCTTGGGCCGGCATAATAGTCACCCACCGCTTCAGGAGTATGCTGCCCCATGAATACGGCTCCGGCATTCCTGATACAGCCAAGTATGCAGAAAGGCTCCTTTACACAGAGCTCAAGGTGCTCCGGTGCAATGCAGTTTACTACCTCAACTGCTTCATCCATGCTCTTAAGTATTATGATCGCTCCGAAATCCTTAAGTGACCTTAATGCTGTCTCTTTCCTCTTAAGGCCTTCACACTGCCTTTCAAGCTCTCCCAATACAGAATCCGCCATGTCCCTGGAAAAGGTCACAAGTATTGATGCCGCCCTTTCATCATGTTCGGCCTGGGAAAGCATATCCGCAGCCACATATGCAGGGTTTGCGGTTTCATCAGCCAGCACTGTTATCTCACTGGGCCCTGCAACCATATCTATTCCAACTGTCCCGAAAACCATTTTTTTTGCAGCAGAAACATATACATTGCCCGGACCTGCAATCTTATCAACCTGAGGTACCGTTTCAGTACCGTATGCCATTGCGGCTACAGCCTGCGCACCACCCATCCTGTAGACCTCATCTACTCCGGCTTCCCGGGCCGCAGCCAGAATGACCGGGTTGACAGAACCGTCCTCGCAGGGGGGGGTGGCCATTACTATCCTTTCTACACCTGCAACGGCAGCCGGTATGGCATTCATAAGAACAGAAGAAAAAAGCGGTGCTGTTCCCCCCGGTACATAAATCCCGGCTGTCCGGACAGGAGTGATGCGCTGGCCGAGTATTTCACCATATTCTCCCGTAAAAAACCACGACTGCTCCTTCTGCCTTTCATGGAAGCTCCTTATGTTTGCAGCGGCCTTTGATATTGCTGCCAGAATACCGGAATCTGCAATCTCCAGTGCCCTGTCCATTTCTTCCTGTGTCACCCTCAGGTTTCGGGCACTTATGTTTACGCCGTCAAATTCAAGAGTATACCCCAGCAGGGCAGAATCCCCCTCCTGTCTTACTCTTTCAGTTATTTGGGCAACGCTTCGGGCAACCTCCGGGGGTATGCCGCCCCTTTGAGAGTTTAAGGCCTTCAGATATCTATCCAACTCATTGTCCGAAGACCTAATCATCCTTATCATTTTTATCCACATCCTTCTCAACCTTTTTCCTGAAACCATCAATGATTTTATTTATCCTGCTGCTCTCCATCTTCATGCTTACCCTGTTTACTATCAGCCTTGCACTTATGCCGGCTATCACATCCAGTACCGCAAGCCCGTTATCCCTCAGGGTTCTGCCTGTTTGCACAAGGTCTACTATGACTTCTGAAAGCCCAACCAGCGGAGCAAGCTCCACTGATCCATTCAGCTTAATGACCTCTATGGATTCCTTTCTCCTGTATTCAAAATAGTCACGTGCAATGCGGGGATACTTCGTAGCCACCCGCTTGTTGTTAAGTTCGTCAAGCCTGCCTTCCAGCTCTTTCGGGCCCGCCACCACCATTTTGCACCTTGAAAATCCCAGGTCCAGCACCTCATATACGTGCCTGCCTTCTTCCATAATGGTATCCTTGCCAACGATACCCAGGTCGGCAGCTCCGTATTCCACATATGTTGGAATATCCGCAGGTTTGGCAAGGAAGAACCTAATTTTGCTCTTTTTGTCTTCCAGTATGAGTTTTCTTGACTGGTCCTTCAATTCACTACAGTCAATACCTGCCGACTCAAAAAACTCCATGGACTTGTCAGCAAGCCTGCCCTTTGCCAGGGCTATGTTCAGGTATCTCATTATGTTCTCTCCCTCATCCGTATTCTTCAGGTAAGCTGGTCGATTGTCTTTTTTTCTACAGTACCCTCCTTGATATTGTGAACCTCTACAACTCCCCTGTCCATCACCCTTATAAATCCGCCTATTCCTTTTGCAGCAGCATAGCTGCCTACAACCTTCGGGTCTGCACCCACTATGCTCATTTCAACCGACAGCCCCTGTTTCCTGAGTTCCCGGCATATCCTAACAGCATCTGCTCTCCTGCCCTCCTCATAACATACAACCGTATCAATACCCGGATTTTCGGTAGCAATACTCTGTCTTTCCATTGCCATCAGCACCATGTTAAGCCCCATGGAAAACCCTGTTGCCGGCATGTCGCTGCCGAATTTTGAAACCAGGTTGTCATACCTGCCCCCCCTGAGCACCGGAAAACCTACATCATATGTATAGCCCTTGAAAATTATCCCCGTGTAGAAGTTAAGGTTCCGGACCATTGCAAGATCAATGGATATGTATTTCTCCAGGCCGTAGTCTTTTAATATTGAGTAGACTTCCTTAAGATTTTCCAGCGCTTCCAATGACCTGGTGTTTGAAGTCATATCACCTGCGCTGTCAATTACCTCCAAACTTCCAAAGCATCTGGGAAGCCCCAGCAGCAATTTCCTGAGGCTGCCTTCTATTCCATACGTAGCTGCCAGTTCTTTCAAACCTATTGAATCCTTCCTGTCAATAAGTACCCGCAGCTGTTCTGCATCAAGCTCTGTCAGCCCGGTTTCCTGTACAAGCCCCTTGAAGAATTCCACCTGTCCCATGTCTATCTGGAAGTCTTCAACGCCCAGTTTCTTAAGAGAGTTTACAGCAGCAGCAAGCACCTCCGCATCTGCCTCGGGGTTGCTCGAACCGATAATCTCGGCACCGGCAACTGTAAACTCCTTCTGCTTCCCTCCGCCCAGCTCATTGTACCTGAATGTGTTGCTTATATATGAGAACCTGAGCGGCTGACCGAATTCAGTATATTTTGTTGCCGCAACCCTGGCAACCGGTATTGTGGCATCTGGTCTTAATACAAGTATTCGTCCCTGCTGGTCGAAAAACTTGAACATGTCTTCCTGTGAGACAAGGCCGGTATCGGGTGAAAACACATCATAAAACTCAAGTGTAGGCGTCTCAATCTCAAGGAATCCCCTGGCTCTCAATACGTTCCTTAACCTGTTTTCCATATTCCTTTTGACATAACACTCATCAAAAAGTATGTCCCTCACCCCTTCAGGGGTATATATGTTCCACTTAGTCAAATTCCACACCTCGCTTTATCAATTTACTAAGGTAAACTGATAAATTAATGAATTGCATTTATTGTACATTATATTAAGAATTCTGTCAACAAGAGATTAGATCAAAGGGAAGGATGAATGCACTGTCAATCTCGGCTTCAGCTGACTAAGTTTTGTCTATAGGCGCTCACAGTTAAAAACTTTTAACTTTTTAACGATTCTATACTTTTTAACAAAACGTCGATTTTGCCGCAGAGGGGTGTGCATATTTTAATGAAGGGGTGCAAAATGCAGAAAAAGTACTGCTAAAAGCAGTACCAAATTCCCATATATACACCAAAAGCCCATATATCAAGGGCTTTTCGTTGTATCAATTATTGAGTCTTGATTTGGAGATGCTCACCGGATTTGAACCAGGGAATAAAGGTTTTGCAGACCTCCTTGCCAAATACAACACATAAGATAATCCATAGTATGAAATCAATATATGTGCCCGCCATTCCTTTTGCATGCCATAATAAGGTTTTCAATAGCATTATCAATACTTAAGGTATGCTCAATTTCATAGTGGTCCTTTAAAAAAGAGACTCCAGAGTATTTATTGAGATAGCTGAAAGCTTCTTTACTGCTCATACCAAACCTGGCAGCAAACTCATTTACGCAGACAACTATATAATTGATCTTATTCACCTGTTGTTTACTTATCATGTTAGTTCCCCTGCTTATACTGCAAATAGCCTTTTAATGTGGTTAAATGAGAATTTCGGTAATAAATCACCTTTGAAAATTAATATCTCAGACCCTCTCTTTGCTTTTGATGCGCTGTAATTAATTTCAAAGCTTAATATACAATACTTCTTATATATGTCTTTAATTTCATTAACATTATCATATGTTATAATATATGGTGTATGAATATATTCATGTATTAAGGATTCTAGCTCCACATGATTTTTATGATTATAGAAATTAGTGTATAATCCTGGTCCCTTCTTGTAGTATGGTGGATCAAAGAAAACAAAACTCTCTTCTGACAGATGAACAAGCCTTTTAGTAATTAATTCTTCTGCTTTTAAGTTTGACAGTTCTATTTTGTCTCTATATTTGGCTATTTGTAATATCCTATTTATTAGATTTTCTTTGTTATAACGACAATCCAACTTATATTTTCCATCTTGTTTTATACCACCAATAACGCCACCTTTAACTATTCCAGATCGATTTGTTCTGTTTAGGAAGAATGTTGAAAACCCATGGCCGCGTGGCGTTTGTCTTCGGACGGGAGGATTATGGCCTGAAGACCCGTGAA
>CAYYGK010000072.1:0-8817 GCA_964471145.1 uncultured Eubacteriales bacterium
TTTTACCGGCACTTACATTGATTTGCCGCTTGTAGCCCGTCCGGTATTTATCCTTGGTAATCTCTTACATGAGACCGGGACAACTGCTAATGGAATCATTGTGTTTGTGACATCAGATCCTTGAATACTTCTACACGCCTTGTCTGTAAATTAAAACAGGTTTGCCTTCTTATTTCGGATACTTTTTCTCCATATAATGGAACAACCAGTATTTCCTCATTAACATCCTTACTGTGTGATTCATCAACCACATTACCCTCAGGGTTTATAACCATACATCCACCTGCATGGTAAGCGTATATATTTTTTTGTTCAGGGATTGAATCTCCCACCATATTACATAAGGCAACATAAACACCGTTGTCAAAAGCCCTGCATTTATGAACCATTTGCCATTCTTTTTTATTGTCTTCAACTACTTTTAGCCTGTCGGCAGTGTCGTTAGGCAAATTATCAAAAGGCCAGCTGCCAATTCTGGCCGCATGTGGGCATAACAATAATTCGCATCCTTTTATGGCAAAAACACGGGATATCTCGGGAAAAACATTGTCATAGCAAATAATTATACCTAAACGTGCTATAGGCAGGTCAAAAATCTGCAAATTTGTACCTGCACGAAAATAAAAATATTCATCGGCAGAAAGATGTGTTTTTCGCTGTTTGCCCAGAAATCCCTCAGGCCCCACAATGAACTGGGTATTATAGTGAATACCATTGTCATCCTCTGCAATACCTGCACAAATGTATATATTTAACTTAGCAGCCAGTTCGCATAATAAGTCAATACTTTTCCCGCCGGGAACTTTCTCAGCTTGGCCAATCATATCAACACATCCTGCATGTCCTGTAATATTAAGCTCCGGAAAACAAACAACAGAAGCACCGTTTTCTTTAGCCTTATTAATCCATGATACAGTATTTTCAATATTTCTATTCTTGAATCCTACCAGACTTTTTTGCTGAACCAGTGCAATTCTAAAATCTCTCATATGAACACTTCTTTCCATTATTCTTCGAACAACAAAGGATTTTGTTATTATAAAAATAATATATTTAAATTTAATTAATCATTACAATGCGTTATGCTTTTCAAGTCTCTTAGGGACCCTTTAAAATCCGCTTCCCATCTGTATTAGAACTTTTATGAAGAAGTCCTGGAGTTTCTGATTGCAGGTCTCAGTTATGACTGCCAGAGATTAATGTTAAACGCAAATAGCTTGCCTAACAATTCTCTCCACTATACAATTTCCTGGCAGATTCTCTAAGAACATATTTTCCTAAACGCACAGCTTCTCTGTTATCAATGTACCCATTGTTTTCCATGCTGCATAAAACCCGTGCTATTTCTTTCCTTGCAATTTCAAGATGCCCATAAACATTTTCCGCCATGGAATAATCCCCGCCAAATCCCATTATCTTGGTAACAGGCGCTGCAGTTAACATTTGTTCAAGAAACATACTCGCACTTTTAATATCTACCAGCCAGGACCACGCCATATCTGCATACAGATTTGTTACCTGCCTTACAGCCATAACCAACTCATCCTGAAAAGGATATGCAATATGCATTGCAATAAAATTACATTGTGGGTGAGCAACAGCAAGATCAACCAGGTCTTTAACGTTATCTCTTATTCCGGCATTTATAACATTTGCTCCCGAGAGAAGCCCTGTGTGGAATTTTAACGGTAGTTTGTATTCCTTTGCCTTAACTATGATGAATTTAAACATATAGTCTACTAATGGCTTTATACTACATGTATTTAAAGTATCATTTCTCAATAACTTATTATAATATTGCTCCGCATTTGCTTTTGTTACTGATGCATCAAACTTCAAATCCCCGTGATACGCCATACCAATTTTTATTGAACAGCATTTAGCTGCATTCATATGAAAATATAAGTTCACCGCTTCCAGCCATCCAGAAAAATTACTGCAATCCTTGCCGGTAATTCTTTGAATCAGTCTATAATTTGTGGGGTAAATAAAAACATCAGCATAAATGTCCGGCCTCATAATATCAGTATCACCCCATAATCTTGCCGGATACGTATTCCCATCATTATCGCAATCAAAGGAATTTACCATGCAGTAGTCTATGCCGCACTTTTCATTTATTACTGTGCGGTAAAACCCTTTTTTAACTGCTTTTTTTATTTTCGCAGTAAGTTCATACATCGAATCATTAGTTATTTCATCAATGCCATATATCCCTTTTATTGTTAGTTCAACAGCTTTTATATATGCAGAGTTTCCGGCATATTTGAAATACTTATTAAATATATCCCACTTATTTTTGTGTGAAGCACCTTCAGAAAAAAGTTCTTTTCCCTCTTCATCCTTCATACCCGCCATCCTTAATGCAGTTATTCCATAATGATAAAAAAGTCCTGTCCAGTCACCTGGATGTTCCAATCTCCATTCTTCATCCCAAAGGTGCTCATGTGTGTCAATTACTTTTATTTCTCTTAATTGTTCATAAATATCCTGTGTATTAATTCTCCCCATTCTAACCCCTCCCATCTGTATAACTCCTGGTTTGATATGATATGTCAGGGCTCGTACATTCATAACCTCAATTTCCGCGTTTTAAGTTTTTGCATATGTTACAGATCCGCCCTCAACAAGTTCTGGCTGAAAAACAATTTTTTTTGTATTTTTATTGTTATTACCTCTCATGATATCAAACAACAGGTTGCATGCAGCCTTACCTATTTCTTGATTTGGTTTGCTCATCATAGTAATGGGTGGTTCAATTATGCTAGAAATAAACTGTCCACCAAGGCTGATGACTGACGTATCATCTGGAACTTTAACTTTTTTCTCTTTTAAAGCATTTGTAATCCCCACGGAAATCATCTCGCTCATCCCAATCAACGCTGTAAAATCCTCACCTTCTTCAATCATATCTGCTGTCATGGTATAACCAGCTCTATATTCCTTTATGCCGGATGTTTCAACAACTGAGCCTTTTATTTGTTTTGTTCTTATCTTAAAACTATCTAATACTCCTTTATCGGACAATATCCTCTTGATTGCTTCTAGTCTCGTTTTTCTATTAATAGTAAAATCTGTTGATAATAGAATGATTTTTTTATGATTGTGTTTTATTAAATGCTTTGCAGCCATCTCTCCTATTGATACTTGATCTATATATATCGAGCTTATTTTATTGTCTTTAAAATCAGGCCCGATACAGACAATGGGCACTCTTTTTTCCAAAATATATTTTTTAATATCATTGGCCGGTATATCTGGATATGCCCATATTATACCATCAACTGATCTTTTGGTGAGGAAGTCCAGTACTTTATACTTCTCTTTACGATGAACATCAGTCTCACATACAACAATACCATAATCTAATTCAGAAGCAACTAACTCTATTCCCTTGGTCAACACCGGCATGGATATATCTGAAAACGAAGGTATTATTAGCCCTATAGTCATTGACTCATTTGTCTTCAGGCCCTTACCGAAAAAATTAGGCGTATAGTTGAGTTCCTTGGCAACATCTAAGACTTTTTGTCTTGTATAATCTGATATCTTCACGTCTTTATTATTTAAAACATATGAAACAGTTGCTCTTGAAACCCCTGCAGCTTTTGCAATATCTTTTGAAGTAATTCTTTTCATTTTATCTCCATTCCGCTTATTTTCTGGAATATTTCCTGCAAAAAAAGTTCGCTTCTGCTTCCTATAGCTTGATTTTACCTGAATACAATAACTGATATAGTAAATCTCTAAATGCTAACTCCCTTCCAAAAACAATATAATTGTATTATATAATATTACCAGGTAGTGTCAATGTCTTTACAATAAAGCTATTTTAGTATCTACTGCTTAAATAAGCTTACCAACGCAAACACATAAACAGAATGCAGTATTCAAAGTATTTTAGCCATTACATCAAAAACCAAATCTGCTATAAGAATGTTTCCCAGTTCAGAAAAATGGCATCCCGCATTGTATACATTAATTGGTATGTTGGAAGATTCATTTCTTCTTTTAATTTTTTTAAAAAACTCCTTCAGCTCAACATAATGATTGTCATAATCCTTACATACATTTTTTATTATGCTATCGTATGCATCCAGTATCCTGTTTCTCTCTTCATCAGTACCTGGTGTAGTTGATAATTGTAAAACCTTAATTTTATTCTCCTTAAAAATTTTAATCAAATTAATAAGGTTTTGCCTGTATTCTGAAGGACTGTAACGTTTGGCATCGTTTTGTCCGATAAATAAAACAACCCAGTCAGGATTCTTTGATAGTATATCCTCTACTTGGCTCAACAAATCAACTGCAGTATTTCCGCCAAATCCCCTGTTAAAATATTTAAATTTGAGTTCAGGATAATGCACAATAAGTTTCTTGATCAGAATATCAACATAACTTCCTGCATAATCCAATGAAAACCTGTGTGCTGGATCGTTTGACAATGTTATTCCTGTTCTCTGCGTGAGGCTGTCACCAAAAAAAACTATGGTCAAATTGTCTTCGTTCATTACGTTTCCTCTCTTCTTTAATAAACATTTATGTTATTACAATACCAATTTAAAATATATGTTAATTATTATTTTATAAATTATCATAAAATGTTATGTTGTTGCTGCTGGCAAACTTGACTATTCCACTTTTATATTCATCAAAATACTTTTTTTCAGTCAATTTTGTGTATATCACTGGTTTTTCTCTGCCAGAAATATTAATTATTATTCTTTCTGAAGGTACTTTCCGCAAAAGTATTCTTTCCATAAACCCTTCAAGTTTAATGCTTACAATTTTATCATAAGTAATATTTAGCACCTTCATTTTCCCCTTGTCAAAAACCATAAGAACAATTTCTGTTTTATCAAAAAATATCCGCCTGGGCATAACAATCTCCTTTATTGTTGCGAGTGATTATTTCTTTAAATCATTAAGTTTTTTTACTATTTGTTCTCTCAATATGCCTAATGCCGAGCCAAAAGCAATAAACTGAACACCTTTTCTCATTGCTATCTTCGCATTTTTCACATTTCCCGCCTGTATGCCAACACAGTGATTGTATTTTTTTGAGGCTTTAACTATCTCATCTACGGCAGCAATGTAATCCGGATGATCAAATCTGCCAGGTATTCCAAGAGAAAGAGTTAAATCACCAGGCCCAATAAATACCATATCAATTTCAGAAAAGCAAATCAGTTTATCAATATTTTCTATGCCTTTAACCGTTTCTATCTGGATCCCAACAAAAGCATTGTTATTTAACTCTTCTATAGCTGTGTTAATATCTTTAGGAGGCAGCAAATCAAAATTGCGTCCACTTCCTGCAAAACTTCTATCTCCTTTGGGATTGAAAAAAGCATGCTTTATCGTATCTTCAACCTGTCTAGCTTCCTCAATACGTGGTATAATGATGTTATTACACCCTGCGTCAAGTATTTTGCTGACAAAATACCTCTTAGAATTTGGCAATCTTACTACCGGACTTATCCCGGCAGTTCTACAGGCCCAAATACATTTACCGACTGTCTCAATGGACATGCATGAATGTTCCATATCAATCCAATAAAAGTCTAATCCACAGTTTGCAAAGACTTTAGGCCAGCTATCATTTATAAGTTCCATAGAGCTTAGTCCATATACACATTCGCCTTTTATTATACTGTCTTTTATTATGTTTTTCACATTTTCACATCCTTTTATAAAGTAAGTCTTCTACTGCCTTGGTAATATGAGAAGTAGTCAGTTGATGCTTGTTGAGAAGCTGATTGTATACACCACTCTCCCCAAAAACATCCTTTATCCCCATGCGTTTTAGGGTTACATGGCCATGCTCTGATGCATATTCAGCTACAGCACTCCCAAGTCCTCCATATATGCTGTGCTCTTCAATGGTTAAGATAATACCGGTCTTTTTTACATATTTAATAAGTGTTGTCGAATCAAATGGCTTAACTGTTGGAAATTCAACTATCGCAGCACTAATACCTTTATTCCTGAGTTCTTCTGCAGCACTAATTGTAAATGGCAGAAGTATTCCTGTTACCGCAATAGTTATATCATGACCATCTCTGAGTACATTTGCACAACCTATTTTAAAAGAGTCATTACCATTATGATATGACCCCACAACATCACGTGAGAGACGCAGATATACCGGGCCATAATGCTCAATCATTGCTTTTACAGCCCAACGTGTGGTTTCAATATCAGATGGAACAATCACTGTCATATTGGGAATTGATCTCATTACCGCTATATCAATTATTGACTGATGGCTGGCGCCGTCAGCAAAATCAGAAAGCCCCGCATATCCTCCGGCCAGTTTGACATTTAGATTATTATACGCAATAAGTGTTCTTACCTGTTCACCGGCACGCAGTGCAATCAAAAAAGCAAAAGTTGAAACCACGGGTATAAGACCGGACACTGACATACCTGCTGCTGCACTAACCATATTTGCTTCAGCTATTCCAAAATTGAAAAACCGGTTGGGATACTTGTCCCCAAAATATCTGGTCTGTGTACTGCTTGATACATCTGCATCAAGAACAACAAGGTTGGAACATTCCTCCCCCATTTCACAAATTATTTCCCCAAATACAGCCCTCATCGGCTGAAGCAACTGTCTATCGGACATGTTAAAGCCTCATCCTTCCTTGTAACGATTCTCAGTTACATGTGAGAAACTTAACATCTTTCTCACATAACCGGTAATTCATTATTAATCCTCTGTGCAAAACTTCACAGCAGTGCCTCCTCAAGTTCATTTATTGCCTGTTGATAATCCTGTTCACTCATCCTTTTGCCATGCCATGCTGATTGTCCTTCCATAAATGATACTCCTTTTCCTTTAACAGTTTCAGCAATGATTGCAGAAGGACCATCTAACTCTATCGAGCTGTTGACCGCCTTACATAAGGATTTAAAATCATGACCGTTACATTTTACAACACCCATCCCAAATGCCTCCAACTTGCCTGCAAGATCTCCAAGAGGCATAACTTGCTGTGTTGTTCCATCCAACTGCACATTGTTTCGGTCAATAATTACCGTTATATTGTCCAGTTTCCATTTATTTGCCGACATAAGGGCTTCCCAATTTTGTCCTTCCTGCATTTCGCCATCCCCACATAATACAAAAACTCTATAGGATTTGCTTAATAATTTCGCAGCCAGAGCCATTCCTATGCCTACTGACAACCCCATGCCCAGTGATCCGGTTGATATGTCAATCCCATCAAGTTTAAACATACACGGATGTCCTTGTAAACAGCTGTCCATTTGACGTAAAGTCCAAAGCTCTCCGGAATCAAAATATCCTTTTCCTGCCATAATTGCATACAGAGCCGGAGCCGCATGCCCTTTACTTAAAATAAACCTGTCGCGTTCAGGCCATGCCGGTTCCAAAGGTCTAATATTCATAAATTTGTAAAAAAGTATAGTGAGGATTTCCATACAGGACAGGCTTCCCCCAATATGCCCACTCTTTGCTTTATAAATCATTTTCAATACAGTTAGTCTAAGTTGTTGTGATATTTTTTCTAAGTCAGCATACATTTTTTTTAATCTCCCCGGCATTAACTGTGAAACTTTATACCAATATAGCCACTTTTTCTTTTTGTGGCTATATTGGTATTAGTTTTAATACATTCACAAATTGTTAATTTATATACCCTTCCACTTCTTTCATCTTTTGTCTATATGTTTCAAGGCTTTCGTTGTAGAGTTCAACAAGCCTGTCATACTTAAGATCCTTGAGTTTATTTATGAATGTATCCCATTCCTCTTCTATATCGGTTTTTCCAAGCATCATATGCATGATAGTTTCTTGTGCATATGTTTCAATAGCTTCCTGTATAACCAGTATTTCTTCCATTTGTTCTTTGTTCCAGGGCTGTGTGGGAATCATAGTATCATAAATGTAGTCTTTCAATACGTTATGTGCCTCAACTGTCATATTCTCAAGATTCCCCTTGTATAGCCTCAGTCCCCTCCAAAGATCAGAATATGGGGTGAGTGAGTTTACTCTAAATACTACTGTATCCCTTCTTTTCAAAACTTCTTCTGGATTTAATAGTTTTTCATGATATTCTTCAGGTAATGTCTCCTTGTAATCTTCCCATAATAGATAGAAGGCATATCCCAATCCCATACTGTCCAGTTCCGGTTTTCTTACATAATCAATTCCTTCAATACCAAACCAGCTTCTAAAGTAGCCTTCTTCTGACAGCATCCAATCATTAAAGCGAAGCAGTTCTTCTATTGCCTTGCTTTTAGCGTTTATCATATTCATCATACCTATCGTGCCAGGCATTCCGGAAGCCTTGTACTGTATCCCTTTATGTTCAGGTTGTATCATGTAAGACCAGTAAGATCCTTCAACAACAGAACCCTCGGTCATCATTCCAGGTTCATGTGTCCCTCCATAAGTAACTGTCACTTCACCGTTTAGCATATGTTCCCATAATTTATCCTCATCAATTGTGAAGGTATCCCTGTGGATTAATTCTTCATCCCACAACCTCTTTAAATATTTTACAAATTCCTTCATGTTGGGACGATACATACCACCTTCCCACTTCTGTTCATCAAAATTCCAGTATACAACAGGACTGCCTGAGCCTTTAACCTGATTATGTCCACCGGCTCCAAACATTGGTGCCCATTTATGCAACACAAAGTCCCACTCAAAAGCCATTGGTGGCTTTCCATCATTACCCTCCTTAAGCTTAACGAGCATGGTATGAAAATCTTCCCAGTCATTTAAATCCTTGAAAATATCAAATCCCATTTTATCAAGAATATCCTTTCTTGCATAAAATG
>CAYYGK010000072.1:8827-11996 GCA_964471145.1 uncultured Eubacteriales bacterium
ATGATCCTGAACCTCAAGCGTTGTATATAGTTTCCCTTCGGGAGAAAGATAATTAACCAGACTGTTAGAATATTTATTCAAGAATTTCCTGTGATTTGGCATAATGTCCAAATAGTCTAAGATATTCACAAACATCCCTTTATCGCCTGCAATTTTTACTTCTTCATCGGTTCCCTTTGTCATTGCCATATCCGGTATTTGTCCCGCTGCAAGTCTCAATTTTATCATTTCTTTATATTGAGACAGGCTTCCTATTTCAACACTGAGATCCAGGTTGAATTTTTCCAGTATAAGCTGTTGCATCTGGCTTCCATCCCATTCCGTTGTTTCCCGGGCCCTTATGAAAGCAGTTGCCTTTACTGGAGGGCTTTTAGCTTCTGTTTCTTTTTCTGTTCCTTCTTTTTCCTGATCTTGAGTTTGCTTTTCTGATTCAGTTTCATTTTTCTCTGTGCTTTTTTTACACCCGGTAAAAGATGCAAAAGCAAACATTACTATGAATAGCAGCACAAATATTCTCTTTGTCATATAAACTCCTCCTATGAGTCTTTTATTTATCTCAACACCTGCTCTTGTCACCCTTTTGACAGTAACCCGCCTGGCGAAAATGAAGCTCCGGTTCCCGACAACAGGATGATCCATTTACAGGTGCATAAGATCCTGTTAAGTTGTTTTTTGTTTCTAATCAAATGCTTTTTGCATGATATAGCTTCTGTCCATCTGTCCTGTAACCTCTTTTAAGCAATTCATCATCAAGCTTTCCCGTTAATCTTAATTCCTCTCTTAGATTCTTTTGATCTTTCCTGGCTTTATGGTCAACTTCTTCAGGTGAACAAACAGTGTGAATAATATCCTTTAGCTCTCTCATCTTGTTAAGTATTTCGTTATCCTTTTGAGCCAAAGAAGCGAGATTTTCCATCTCATTCGGGTCATTTGCAAGGTTGAAGAAGAGTGGGTCATATCCAATATACTCTATTAGCTTCCAATTGTTTTTCCTTACTGCAAAAGATGCTGCAATCCGTCCATTAGCATGAGATTCCATAAATATCGGCCGATCCTTGTATAATCTTTTTTTATCTTCTACCATACGTAGCATTGAATTCCCCCTGGCACCATTGAAAGCTGCAATTCCCAAAGCATCATTGATTGTCTGATATACATCCAGCAAAGATACAGGATAATCAGTTTCCTTACCTTTTGGCAGTTGCGGTCCGCTCATAACCATTGGTACCTTTACCGAATCTTCATATAGAGTAATCTTTTCCCATATGCCATGAGCCCTGGCCATCTCCCCATGATCAGATGTGTAAATTATTAACACTTCTTCTTTTATTTTTAGTTCTTCAAGCTTACGCAGTATCCTTCCTATATTCCTGTCATGCTCTTCAACAATTGCATTGTAGGCAGCATGTGCTTTCCTGACCTTTTCATTGCCAAACATATATCCGCATGTATGAAAACTCTGTATCCTTTCTACTTCATGTAATTCATCGGCTGTCTGCAAATACCTGGGCGATAAACTGCCTTGTTTATTGTAATAGTAATTATAGATATCAGGAAGCGGATGCCACGGGGAATGGGGCTTCTGAAAATTAATATTGAGTATCCAGGGTTCATGTGGCCTGTCTTTTTCAAGCCATTTTATCGCCTCCTCAACTACTGTTACCTCACTTTCAATAGTGGTGCCCTGTTCCCGTAAAGCTGTGTTCCAATTGCTATTTACGTGGTATTCCGGTCTTGAAAGAATAGGCTGATCTCTGAAAAGGCCGACTACATCCAAACTTTCTCTATTCTTAACAGCAATTTCTTCCTCAATGCCATGATCTACTCCTGGTTTAAAGTCCAATTTCCCTATCGCTGTAAAATGAACGTTGTTTTCAGCAAAGTGGTGTCCCCATCCTTTCACCTTTTCACCATCATATGGAAAACAATTGTCCCAGGCTGCAATTTCGTGGGAATACCTGCCTGTAATCATTGACGCTCTGGAAGGTACGCATAACGGGCAATTAGAGTAGGCATTATTAAATCTTACCCCGTTTCGGGCAATTGAATCAATATGCGGTGTTCTTGTTATTCCCCCATAGCAACCGCAAAAAGAGGGATTGTGCTGATCAGATACAATAAGTATAATGTTCATAACAACGTCCTTTCAAAACACTTAACCTTTTATCGAGCCAACCATTATTCCTTTTACAAAGTATTTCTGCGCATATGGATAGGAAAGCAGTATAGGGCCCAAACTTACTAGTATAGAAGCCATTTGCAACTGCGTCATTTGTCCTACCTGCTTCATTGAATCTATACCAAGTTCTTCAGTATATTCACTATGCATTAATCTTCCGGAAGATCCATCCAGCAGATGCTTCAAATAAACCTGTAAAGGATGTTTGTCAGAGCTTTTAAGATATATCAAAGGTTCAAAGAAATTGTTCCATTGCGAAACAAGTGTAAACAGTGCTATCGTAGCCAATATGGGTTTTGATAAGGGTATTATTACATTTACTAGAATAGTCCAGCTTCTTCCTCCATCTATTTCCACTGACTCTCTTAAACTGCTTGGAATGCGTTGAAAGTTAGTCCTCATTAATATCAGATACCACACAGGTACTGCCGTTGGTAATACTACTGCCCACATAGTATCATACAAACCCAGTTTTATGATATTCAAATATGAAGGAATCATTCCTCCACTGAAAAACAATGTAAATAAAAATATCCATGTAATTAGCTTTTTGCCATAAAAATGACCTAATGATAAAGGATATGCCGCAACTGAACATAGCAATAATACAAGAATAGTATTTGTTATGGAATATTTAACAGTATTATAATAAGAAATCCATAATTTCATCGAAGACATTGTAGCTTTATAACCTGTGAAGTCAATTTCTACAGGCAATAGAGTGACTCTTCCAGTAGAAATTGCTTCCGGACTGCTTAGTGAAACACTGATTACGTACAATAGCGGATAAATCATAATAAAAGAGAATACTATGAAGAACACCACATTAAATATATCAAAAAGTTTTGAACCTAAAGATGTGTCAATCTGCCTTGCTTTTTTCATAGTATCAACCACCTTTTAAATATATATGCTCTTACCATAAGCTGGTTCCACTTACTCTTCTTGCGATTCTATTGGTAACAAAGGTTAATATAAGGGCAATAACAG
>CAYYGK010000073.1:0-11975 GCA_964471145.1 uncultured Eubacteriales bacterium
ATGAAATCAGAGGTAATGACATGGTCGAATATATATTTGCCAATGATAAAAATACAAACAATCACAAGTAATGTGATAAGAATAGGTTTTTTTGATTTTAGCATTATACGCCCTCCTTAGTATTAATATGAAGTTAATCCTCTAATACCTTAAAATTAAATTACACTTTACCTCTTAATATCTGTGTTATAAGCCAGGCTATTTTGCAGTGAGTTAGACAAGAATGTTGCATTAAATCTTATTTTTAAGACATATTATTTGACAATAAAACCTTGGGAGTCTTCCACCCCCAAACCCCTGGATAACGCATACAAAATAATCAAATATACGCATTTTTATTATTTTGTATGCGTATATACCTGAAAATTATCTTGTCCTTAATACTGCAATATATTCTGTCAAATGGTACGAATTAGCTGAAGAAGATTCTGACCAGTAACAACCCCCCAATATTATAAAGCTTCTGTCATAGTTGATAATAATGTATTAATTGATTTTTATGAACTGGACAAGCTTGGATTGTTGTTTGATGTGTTCAATAAAGTTGGCATACCCAAGCTGATACATGATAAGGAGATAGAGGAAAATGTAATTGATATATTGGAAAAATACCAGTATGAACTTTACAATATGGAAACAGAAACAGCATATGATACCTATGCTGTATTGACTACAAACAAAAGGTTTAGAAGGCTCTCTGAATGTGATAAATTGGCTGTATCCATTGCAAAAGAGTTTGATTATTACTGCACAAGCAATGACGGTTTGGTCAGAAAAGCTTGTAAAGAGCTTAATGTAAAATATATTGGCACTCTTGGTGTAATAGGATGTGCATTTGCAGTAAACTTGATTGAAAAGGAAGAGTTTCTGAAAATTATAGGTTTATTGTTGAGTGACAGCACATCCTGTCACCTTAAGCCTGAGATTGTTACCAGCTTTCTAAAGAAATTTGACATAGTGGAAGATGATATATGTCAGTAATTGATTAATTGTTGAAAACATAGGTCGTAGCCATTAAAAGTTACGGACTAATATATATCAAACGAATATTATGGAGGATAAAATGAATGAAGTTAAATGATTATTTCAAAATTTTTATTGGGAATATATCTCTTAACCCAACAAGGGAAGACAGGATAAATTCTGCAATTTCAGCATGGGAGAGAATATTTGAAAATGATGAAGAGACTGAACCCTATTTCGAAAGTTTTTTAAACAAGGCTCATATGCTATTAGGACTGCAATAATTCCAACTGGAAGCAATGAATTCGATGTCGATACTGTATTACTACTAGATACATGTGAGGAATACTATGCAAAGGGATTAATTGATTTTGTATATGATAGAATGAAAGTAAAGGAAGAGTACAAAGAAAAGCTTAAGTAGAAAGACCGGTGTATACGAGTAAATTATGTAGGAGATTTTCATATGGATGTGGTTCCAGCAAAGCCTTCAGATAGTGAGCACATCCTTATATCAAATAAAAACGATAACAAGTGGGTTGAGACTAATCCAGAAGGATATACAGAATGGTTTAATAAAAAAAACAATGAGAATAATTATAAACTTGTTAATACTACATAGAACCTTTATTTTTTTCAAAACATGACCCTTATGTCGCCACCACTTCTCTTTTGGCAAGCGCCTGTTCTAATTTAGTTCTTGAATGTGATTCAAAAGCGGCGGCAGCAGTCATCATCTGATAGCCGATTTCTTCACGCAGCCTTCCGATCTTGATAAGAGCGGCATTCACGAATTTTTGGACAAGACCTATGGTAAGAGCTTGCTGTGGTCTGACCGGCACAGCTTTAATTTTATTGTTGGTAATCGGTTCGTTATTTTCAAGTTGTATTGCTGCATCCAGAAACTCATCAGCAGTAACAGGATATTCTATGTATGGTATTGCTCCCGGGGTATGCATTTTAGAGGAGAAAATATTCCTCAGTTTATTTATGAACAAATGTGAGATGTTGCTAAGGAGCATATATCGGTGAAAAGCTACCCAATTTCTTGCCTCGTAGTGATCTATGCCCAAGTAGTCTTTTAACTCCTTAAAGCACTGTTCTATCGACCAGCGCAAAAGTGCCGGCTTCCGAATTTCCTCTAATGTGCAAGATGATTGAGCATTGGTAAGTGAGTATTTGAGGGAACCGTCTTCCAATTGACGTACATATAGCCAAATGTCTTTTCCGGGCAAACCGTCTCTGACCTCTACTACTGGGATTACCTTGTCCTTGGAGAAAATGGGGCCTTTGGCTCCAATGCCAGGTGCAACATCGTTAAACGGGGTGGATTCGTTCGCAGCGATTGATTCAACGGTGACTGGTTTTGCACCAGCAACAGGTTTTTGGGGAGGCCTGCCTTTGCCTTTATATTCAGGAATATACGTTTCAGGCCTGGAAGCAAATACAAGTTGGTTCTTGCGCACATCAGCAAAATAGATAAGATTCCGGGGCAACGCATCAAGGAAGGTGCTATCAGAGCCATATGAAGCATCCACGCCCACATACCTGGCTTTGAGATTTCCGCTTTCATGTGCTGACCAAATCATGTCAAGGAGGATTTTGTTCTTAGTTTCAAAAGATATATTATCCGGAACTTTGCACTTATATCTCAGATCTTTATGGTCATCTTTAAACCAGGATCGGGGCATATACATCTGCCAGTCAAAGATGCCATATCCTTTTCCACTAACATATCCAATCATCGGTGCTGACTGACAATTATCTGTTTTCCCTGTATTGCCGCAGTACTGACGGGCTACTCCAACTGAGTGGTGTCCCTTTTTAGGAAAACATGTATCGTCACCAGTAATCATACCACCATCAACTGACAGCATACCGGCTAATTCGTGTTGATAAGCTTTCTTCATATCGTCTTCATTCCACTTTGCGTCCGACATGAATTTTGTCAGGATGCGTACATTATCGGTTCCCTCAAAAGCAAGAGCTATCGGCTCTATAGATTTACGGTTAAGGTCGCTCAAAAGCCCTTGCGTCATGGATACAAAATGCTGATAATGTTCTTTTCGACCGAGATAAGGAGTATATGTCAAAAGATGTTGTGCAAGATACCGACGTACGTCCTCATCGGTCATCTTCTTTAACCCGATTTTTTCAGTGAGCGAAGGATACCATTGTCGAATGCCGTTTATCATTTTCTCGATCTCCTTTGTTGGATTATTCAGACGGTTTGTATTGGGTTTGAATTCCCTTTTAAAGCGCCTGCCGATTACATAGACATAGATTGCCTTCTTGTTGCCATGGTAAGTAAATCCGTTTGTGTTGCGGCTATAACCTTGTGTCTGACCAAGATACTCCCAGTTGGATGCTCGATAACAACCTCCGGTGAAGCGGGATGTATCTACAAATGTTTCAATCAAAACCTGACAGATGCCGTATTTGTCATGCCAGTCACTCTTCAATCGCCTCACACTCTCTGCCAATGTCGCAGAGGCGAGGTTTTTGATCTTTACGTGTGGTAGTATCAAAAATCTATTGTTCTCAACCATTCGGGGCAGGTATGCCTTGCGGATTGTAGTGTTCCAACCAATAAATTTGTCTCTTGGACCCAGTTTATATGAGGCCGTGCAGAAACTAATTGCGCCCACGATCCATTTGTCCAGGATAATAAAATATTTAACCAGGCTTCCAACCATATCAGAAGAAGCCAGGTAATGCCACCGTTTAATCATCTTGTTCCACGACAATTCCCACTTTGTCTCGTCAATGCGTATCAAACGCAGAGAACCAAAGTTGTGCAATTCCCCGTTCATTGGATTTTTTCTCAAACTATACGTAGCCATAACCATTACCCCTGCTACAGGATATCAGGTTGAATTGCAAATGTTAAGTATAAAAAAGTTCTATGTAGTATTAAGACAAAACTGATTAAATCACACAACACTATGATAGAGAATGACCTAAGCATTCCACACATTCCACAACTGTTTTTCATATCCTGTATTGAGGTTTTTAGGGAGAATTATGCCAAAGGGCACAATAAGGCATATGTTTCCTGGAAACAATACATCCAGGGGCTTTTTCAGTTATTATGACTATATACTACTGCAGGAGAAAGCAAAGAAGATTTACATAATAAAGGGAGGCCCCGGTGTCGGAAAATCGACCTTTATAAGGCAGTCAGCGGAGGACCTAGCCGATGAGGGTTATGATGTGGAATTCATGCACTGCTCAAGCGATCCGGAAAGCCTTGATGGAATGGTGGTACCCGCACTCAGCGTGGCGATGATAGACGGTACCGCACCACATGTTGTGGACCCCAAAAATCCGGGCGCCGTTGACGAGACCATTCACCCATTATGGGTATTTTGCGTAAACATATCTCAAACAGAGGAAACAATAACAATTGCAGGTATTTGGTTGAGTACAGGGTATTACTGTTATTATGTTTTTAATTTGGACAAGACTACCCTCAAACCGAGGGATAGAGTTATAGCAGAGCAACATAAGTAATATATTTACATATTACTTACTTAAACTGCTTTGAATTAATAGTGAAAATATTTTATAATATATATGTAAGGTGGTGTTCGCATGAGAGATTTGAAAAAAATAATTGATCAGGTTAACGGCTCAATGATAATAGAAGGCATGCCTCTTATGAAGACTGATAAAGAGAGAATCAGAGAGTGTGCAGGTAATGACGAACTGGTTGAAAAAAGGATAGCTGAACTTGTAGAAAAGCACAAGGCTGTCAGGGCCCACAGCCATGAACAATGATTATGGTGCGAAGACTCTTTATTGAATATTTAGCTAAAAATGCAGGCTATAGTGTGGACTTTTCTAAGGTGTCTGACAAGCAAATGATTGAAGCAAGTGCTGAATCTTTCATGCGTGATTATACCAAAATGAATGAGATTTTCACTGCTATAACCAAACCTTTATGAAAACAACTAATGTCTATAATGCCAGCATTATTCACATCCATATTAGATGAATTTTAAGGTTCAATAAAGTCTTGGATATTGTATAAATAAAAGAAATTTTTAATCTGATGATAATTCTATCTTACTCTTAGCTTTCCTTTTTGATACACACAAAAACCACCTGTAATTATATCAGAATATCTTTTTAAGATTTCTGATACAACCTCTAATTTTTTTTCACCAGAAGCGTTTTCAAGTCTTAGCAGTAGAACACCCATATGCTTAAGTTTTGTATTAAAAGCCAATTCGCCGAAATCCTTATCCATAGTAATAACCATTCTATTTTCATCAACTGCAATTTTTAGAATATCAATGTCAGGCATGCGGGGATCAATATCTCTTACACATTTGACATTATATTCTACCTTTAAAAAGTCTTCTACTTTTTTTCCAACTCCCATATCAACGAGGAATTTTAATGATGAATTACTCATGAAGAAACTCCTATTTTAAATACTTTCTCATGGCTAACCAGCTGAGCTGCATAAAATAAAGCAGCGTTAATATCTTCTTTTTCAAGATCAGGATAATCTTCAAGTATCTCATTTACACTTACATCAGAAGCCAGGGCTTTCAGAATTTGGTCAACTGTAATTCTCATGCCTCTGATAACGGGCTTGCCAACCATTATTTCAGGATTGACTGTAATTCTTTCTAGTAAGGCTTTCTCACTTGTCATATAAATCACTCCATTCATTCAAACAATAATTACTAACTATATATATAGTATAACATTTAATCACAGAAATGAGAATATGATAATAGAAATTCTTCAATTCGTAATATAGCAGCAAATACAATTCAAAAAGCTCATGGAATTAAAGTGAACTGATGAAGCGGCCACAGAAAGCACAGAATTTTGAGGGCTGAAGCAACAGGAGGTTGCGAAAAGTGAACTCGAAACAGGGATATAGTACTCTTTTTCATAAATTCATTCTCTTTAGATTGCAGTAGATTTTTTCGTAGTGCAAGGCGGAGGATTGAGCAATATCAGTGATATTGGCTGTTTACGGGAGCGAGCTTGTGTGCCGTTCCAGTGGGTACGGCACTTCATTGACGACATCTGTGAATGTAATTTAAGTATTTTCACACATTCCTCAACTGTTTTCCATATCCTGTATTGAGAATAAAATGACCAATACGGTTTATGATAGGGGATATTTACATGTGAAAAGGAAAAGTAAGGCACATGTTTCCGGGTGGAAACACATCTGTGGGATTCTACAGTTATTATGATTACATACTGCCGCAGGACAGGGCGAAAAGGATATTTGTCATAAAGGGAGGACCCGGGGTGGGCAAGTCCACATTCATGAAACAAATAGGGAATGAACTGGTGGAAAAGGGGTATGACGCTGAGTTTATGCACTGCTCAAGTGATCCCGACAGCCTGGACGGAATAGTCATTCCAGCATTGGAGGTTGCCTTTATTGACGGTACCGCACCACATGTTGTGGATCCCAAAAATCCGGGCGCCGTTGACGAGACCATTCACCCATTATGGGTATTTTGCGTAAACATATCTCAAACAGAGGAAACAATAACAATTGCAGGTATTTGGTTGAGTACAGAATTGAAATGTTATTATGTTTTAAATTTGGACAAGCCTAAAAACTTACTGTTCAAAAACTTTACTTTTAAACTTTTCTCCGATATCTGAAACAAAATAACATGTTCTTTTTTGCCCACTGATGATAAAGCTATGCTGCTACACAGTACGATTTTTTAATATTGAAGCTAACGATTATTTAAGTTATAATACAGACATGAACTACTTTTAAGAAAGGTGTTTTATATGGTCTCACGTGTTTATACAATTGAGCAAATAAAGAATATTGTCAGTGATATAGCGAAGCAATATGGAGTTGAAAAGGTATCTCTTTTTGGCTCATATGCAAGAGGTGAGGCAAGGTCTGATAGTGATATTGACCTGCGTATTGATAAGGGACATATAAGAGGATGCTTTCAGCTTTCCGGTTTCTATCTGGACCTTGAAGAAAAGCTTAATACCAGTGTTGATGTATTAACAACTGAGAGTATTAATAAGAAATTCCTTAACAGGATAATCAAGGAGGAGATCTTATTATATGAACAATAAAGAAAGAAACATAGATATACTGGAACACATAGTAAAATACTGTGATGAAATAATCAATACTCAATCACATTTCGGAAAATCATTTGAGGTTTTTAAGAATAATTCCATATACATTAATGCAGTGGCGATGTGTATACTGCAAATAGGAGAGCTATCCGCATACCTATCAGATGATTTCAAACAAATGTATAATAAAGTGCCTTGGAGAAGCATCAAGGGTATGAGAAATATTATTGCTCATAAATATGGTGATATTGATATTAAAACAGTTTGGGAAGCTACTGTTGATGATATTCCTGTTCTGCAAGATTATTGTAATAGTATTTTGAAAAAATATCAGGTGCTTGAACAACCAGCAGTTGAGGATGAGATTGAGGAAGAGGATGAACATGAGCTTTAAACAGTGATTGAATAATTATTAAGGAATCGGGTCTTTTTTCATTTTTCAAATATAGTAAAAAACAATCCCGGCATTAAGGTAAAAGATACTTCAAAATTGTTAAATAACCGGTCTATCAGTACGATAGAAAAACATATTAAGGAGTTATCCGGGAGAAATCTAATTCAAAGAAAAGGCAGTAAAAAAATATTTATAGTAAGAAATGGTACTAATCTTGCATAAAATAAAGAACTATTCTGAAAACTCCCCAAAAAGCAAAGCAATGCCTCCTTGTAGTTTCAGTCAACTTTTGCTTTATATTATCAAGCTACATCAGTAAGTGTAACTTCATAACCTAACAATTCCAGTTTTTTGATTGCATTTCGCTATACTATTTGGGTCAAGCCATTCATGCCTAAATACAGGATATTGTTAGATATCTGTATTTTTTTAAAATAAGTAGTAATCCTATGAAAAATAATTTTGCTATAGTTCTATGAATCAATTTACATTAAGAAAAACAAGACAACAAAGTATACCTATGCTTTATAGATTTTTTATACTCCCAAAATACAATGCCCATTATCAGTATTTGCAGCAGAATGCCTTCAAGTGTAATTTAAGCATTCCACACATTCCACAACTGTTTTTCATATCCTGTATTGAGAATGAATAGACCGACAAAGGTCAAAATGCAGGGATTTTCATGGCAAAGGGTGCAATAAGGCATATGTTTCCTGGAAACAACACTTCCAGGGGTTTTTACAGCTACTATGACTACATTCTTCAGCAGGAGCAGGCTGAACGAATATTCATAATCAAAGGTGGACCGGGTGTAGGGAAATCAACCTTTATGAAGCGGTCAGCAGCAGACCTTGTAAGGGAGGGTTATGATGTTGAGTTCATGCACTGCTCCAGTGACCCTGAAAGCCTTGACGGGCTGGTGGTACCGGCTTTAAAGGTGGCAATGATCGATGGTACTGCACCTCATGTAGTGGATCCGAAGAATCCTGGCGCCGTCGACGAGATTATACATCTGGGTGATTTCTGGGATGAGGAAGGCATGAGGAATAACAGGGAAGGGATACTAAAGGAGAATGCAGAAGTTGGAAGGCTCTTTGGCAGAGCTTACAGGTATCTTGCGGCAGCAGCCTGTGTGTACAGTGATAATGAGGAGATTAATAAAAGGGCTGTTAACCGGCAGAAAGTGACAAAAGAAGTGGAAGGAATTGTTGGAAGAATTTTTGCTGAGGATAGTATTGCAGAATGTGAAGGCAGCTTAAGAAAGTTATTTGCAACAGCAATTACACCTGACGGGTTTCGAAGCCATCTGATAACAGTTCTTAATACTGAAGAGGTTATTGTGCTTAAGGGTGCACCTGGTACAGGAACGGAAAGGATACTTCAAAAATTGATGGAAGAAGCAGTAGAAAAGGGGTATTATGTTGAAGGGTTTTATTGCGCATTGCATCCAGAAAGGCCCGAGCATGTGGTTATACCTGAAAAAGGTGTGAGCATTACAACCAGCAGCAAGTATCATACTGTACTGACAGAAGGTAAAGAGGTTATAGACCTGAACCAATATCCTGACAGGGAAATACTTATGAAAAACAGGGATGTTATTGATTACAACAGGCTTGAGTTTGAAGGACTGCTCAACAGGGCGGTCATGACTATTGAACAAGCCAAAAAGCTGCACGATCATATGGAGACATATTATATACCCAATATGGATTTTGATGCTGTTGAGAAGTGCAGGAGAGAAACTGTTGAGAGGGTTTTGGAGTATAAACAAAGCTGAGGCATTAAATATTTTCGATGGGACAGAGTGGCTTTTTTGTCTACGAGGCAAGTTGAGGGGCAATAACAAGAAGGAGTTTACATAAAATGCAATATGGTAATGTATTGAATCAAGTACATCCCGGTATGTCCAGTACCGGGCTGAGAAATCTGGTTATTGGTGCTGACACGCAGGTGCCTCTGGGAAACGGTACCTGTGTTACTGTTGTTAATTTTGACAATGCAGCTACAACACCCCCATTCTTTTCTGTCATGAATGAAATCAATCGTTTTTCACCATGGTATTCTTCAATACACCGGGGCAGGGGATATAAGTCGATGCTGTCCACACAGGTTTATGAAGAGGGAAGACAGGTTGTAGCAGACTTTGTAAATGCTGATATGGAAAATGATGTAATAATCTACACAAAAAATACGACTGAGTCGGTAAACATGCTTTCATATGTGCTTTCCCAGCAGAAAGGGAAAAGGGATATTGTACTTTCCACATGGATGGAGCATGCTGCAAATGATCTGCCGTGGAGGGAGAAATTCACAGTTGGGTATGTCGATATTGATAAAGAAGGAAAGCTCAGCATGGATGACCTGGAATCAAAACTCAGGAGATATGGAAGAAGAGTGAAAGTGGTAGCGGTGACAGGGGCTTCAAATGTAACCGGTTACATAAACCCCGTATATGATATTGCGAGGCTTGCACACCGTTATGGGGCACAGATTTTTGTTGACGGAGCTCAGGCGGTTCCACATATGCATTTTGATATGAAACCGTATGAGAGTGTCGAACACATAGACTATCTGGCGTTTTCCGCTCATAAGATGTATGCACCGTTTGGAGCAGGTGTACTTATAGGGCCTGCAAAAGCGTTTTCGAATGCACTGCCATATTCTGAGGGGGGAAGTGCAATTGTACTTGTTACACACAATAGAATTGAATGGCACCGGCCGCCTATGAAGGATGAGGCAGGGACACCAAATCTTATGGGAGTAATTGCAATGACAACGGCAATCAGGACATTGAGCAGTCTTGGAATGAAGAATATATTCAAGCATGAAGAAAGCCTGCTTAATTATGCTGTGCGTGAAATGAAGAAGATTACAGGCATAAGGTTTTACAGTAATGCTCAAGATAACGAAACTATAAGTATTATACCTTTTAACATTGAAGGAGTAGATCACCAGCTTATGTCGGCTATTCTCTCATATGAGGCAGGTATTGCCGTAAGAAACGGGTTCTTCTGTTCCCATCCGTACTGCGAAAGGCTTTTAGGCCTTACAGAGGAAGATATGGATTACTATTTTAATAATCCGGATGCAATCATGCCGGGTATTGTAAGAGTCAGCCTGGGGATATATAATAACTACCAGGAAATCAACAGGCTTATTTATGCCCTTAAAGTGATTTCATTAAACAAACAATATTACGTTGACAAATACACTAAAAACAGGTTGGCGTATAGAATCCCCAACGAAGTCTGAAAGCATGAAAAGCATAAACCAAGAAGGGTTACAGCGCTTTTTCAAGCAGGTTTAATGAGTACTGCTTCTGGGTTGGAATCCTTAAAGTGTCCCCACCTCTGAGTGTCCAGATGACAAGATATTTCTGCACTTCATAGAGATAATAGAAAACCCTCCTTATATTGTATGCCTCATCCCTTAAAGGTCTTTTGCCGTAGCCATGCCAGAAAGCATCATTGTTAAAACCTGTGTATTCCAACACCGCAAATTCTATCTCCGGGTCCCCCCAGAGACCCCTGTCCCAGTCTACTATTGCAGTTATGATGCCGTTTTCATTAACCAGTATATTTTGTGACCATATGTCCATATGAAGAAGGCTTGCCGGCACTTCACGTTTAAAGAATGCTATGTTCCTGTCTAGTGCTTTTCTTGCAAGGATTTCTTCCTGCTTCCTATATACACCGCAGCCCCTTATATCATCTATAAGCTTGTTCCACATGGTTTCAAATGCATTGCGCCATGTGTTTGCAGGCTCCATGCAGTTGTGCTCGCCCAGGTACCCGTACCTGTCTGCGGCACATGTTTCATGCAGCTGCCTTAAATACCGGCCTATCTGATTCATAATACTGTTTTGTTTGTCATATGTCATACCAGACTCTGAAAGCGCCTTTCCTTCCATATGTTCCATTATCAGATAGTCGCTGTCGATATGCCTCCTGGAATCGTCAAATACAAATATACGGGGCACGGGAATTTCCGTCCTTTGCAGAACAGTCTTGTGAATGGAAGGCTCCTGCTTCATCATACCCTTTTCATAGAAGATGAAACCTTCTTTGTCGGAGGGTGCTATGCGGAGTACAATTTTTTTCCGGCCGTCAGATGGTTCTTTCAGCCATATAATGTAAGTATGATTGAACTTGCCGGTTGGAACCGCTTCTGCTTTTTCAGCTTCAAAACCGTGTTTCCTGCACAGTCTTAAAAGGTTTTGTGTTGTGAATTCTTTCAAGAATATCTTCCTTTCATAATCCTGTTGTAATAATATCATATCACAGGAGCTTGAAAGTCTGCTGCAAATATACTATTATTGTTACAGATATATTGTTATAATTTGATTAGCAATGAGGTAAGAATGAATATATAATAGCTGCTAATCTCCATGGTAAGGGGTTTTATGAATAAGAAGAAGGAACCTACAGAAGAAAAAAGGGAATTCCTTGACTCTTTTGAGAAGCCTGCGGATTGTACCGACAGGGAGAAGATACTGCCTATAGTTTTATATATAAGGGGATAGAAA
>CAYYGK010000074.1:0-11943 GCA_964471145.1 uncultured Eubacteriales bacterium
ACGGTTAAAAATACACTTGTCTACAATTATATAAAAATGGAGGGTTTATTTGTTATGCTGACAGCATAAAATCCTTGCTTTTTTTGTCGTAATGTGCCGTTTGAAATCTCCCTGTGGATTATTTCATTTGCTGCTGAAAACCCTTGATTCCAGCGTTAAAAACCATCTTGCACTGTGAGTTATCAACATGCCTGTGGATAAGTATTTGATAAAATGAAAGGCTGGAACCCGCTTGCATGAAGGGTTTACCGTTCTGGGTTTATGTATACCAGCCTGAAAGGGAATTTCCTGTGGATAACTTCTGGATTTGTCCACAATCTGTCACTAAATACTGTTACGGAAACTGTATTGAAGCTTTTTACGCCATTATGCACACAAAAAATGTCGATTACCGGAACTTCATGCTGATATCAAGGGCCGGTGCTGAATGGGTAATGCTTCCAGAAGAGATGATGTCCACACCGGTGAGGGCAATCTGCCGCACATTGTGTCCTGAAATGTTCCCCGATGCCTCCAGCATGGCTTTGCCCGCATTCATGCCGACAGCCTGTTTCATGTCTTCAATGCTCATGTTGTCCAGCATTATTATGTCGGCACCTGCATCCAGCGCCTGCCTTACCTGCTCTAAATCTGATGCCTCAACCTCAACCTTCGCTGTATGGGGGGCGGCCTTTCTTGCCAGTTCTACAGCCTTTTTTATGCCCCCGCACGCTGTTATGTGGTTGTCCTTTATCATAACCGCATCTGAAAGCGAGTACCTGTGGTTTCTCCCCCCGCCCATGCGCACTGCATACTTCTCCAAATGCCTGAGTCCCGGGGTGGTCTTCCTTGTGTCAGCTATAACGGCATTGGTGCCTTCAACCCTGCTGCAAAGATTATATGCTGCAGTAGCTATTCCTGAAAGGTGCTGCAGGAAATTCAGGGCGGTTCTCTCACCCTTCAGCAGGTTTACTGTGTTGCCGCTTAATTCAGCGATTATGTCACCCTCACAAACCCTGCTTCCATCCTCCCTGACAGCAGAAAACTCCACGTCCCCGTCCAGCAGCGCAAAAACCCTGGCTGCCACCCGGATACCTGCAACAATCCCCGTCTGCTTTGCTACAAGCTGTGCCCTGGATACCGAGTGGGGCGGTATAGTGCTTTCTGTAGTTATGTCACCTGCAGGCATGTCTTCCTTCAGGGCAGTGCGGATTATGTCATCAATGCTGATGTTGTCCATTCTTCAAACCTCTTCATCCCTTGTGCGTATTATGTTCCTTTTCCAGTTCTCATCGTCTTTTTTGGGAAAATCAGAGCGGTAATGCGCACCCCTGCTCTCCTCCCTCTCAAGGGCGGACTGTATTACAAGGGATGCAAGAAGCGCCATGTTCTGCAGCTCGCAGTGCTGCATGTTCTCATTTTTCATGTTTGCAAGCTCCTGCCTGTAGGCTCTGATTCTCTCTCCGGCCTCCATAAGACCATCCCTGTCCCTTACTATTCCCACCTGGCTGTTCATTATTGTCTGTATGTCCCTCTTCATCCCTTCCGGGTCTATGTCCTTTTTTATCCTGTCGGTTGAATACTTAATGGAATATCCTTCCTCCCTGGTGTCTGAGGCGGACAGTATCTCGCCTGCCTCCCTGCCTATCTTCCTTCCGAAAACCAGCCCCTCAAGCAGCGAGTTGCTGGCCAGCCGGTTTGCACCGTGTATGCCGTTGCATGCAGCCTCGCCGCATACATAGAAGCCCTTTATGCTCGTACGCCCGAAAACATTGCTTTTAATCCCGCCCATGCAGTAGTGCTCCGCAGGTGCTACCGGTATATAGTCCTTCGACATGTCCAGTCCGTACTGCATACAGGTCTCAAATATGTTGGGGAACCTTTCCTTTATTTCATCCCTGTCCTTAAAGGTTATGTCAAGGTCCACATGCCCCGAACCTGTATTTTTCATCTCCTGGAAAATAAAGCGGGAAACCACATCCCTGGGTGCCAGCTCCCCGAGTTCATGGTATTTGGGCATGAACCTCTCCCCGTGCACGTTCCTTAGTACTGCGCCTTCGCCCCTCACCGCCTCGGATATGAGGAAGGTCTTGTTTTCAGGGTGGTAGAGTACCGTCGGGTGGAACTGTATGAACTCAAGGTCCATAAGCTGGCATCCCGCCCTGTATGCAAGGCTGGTTCCATCCCCTGTGGAAACCTCGGGATTTGTGGTGTTTGCATACAACTGCCCGAACCCCCCGGTTGCACATACCACTATGTCGGACAACAGCGCCTTGAATCTGTCCTCATCCTCGTCATACACAATAACGCCCCTGCATACACCGTTCTCCTCCAGCAAGTCCACTGCAGACACGCGCTCTCTTATGTCAACGTTGTCCTTCCGGCGCACAACCGACACCAGCCTGTCGCAAACCGCCTTGCCTGTTGTGTCTCCCGAGTGGATTATCCTGCTTCTGCTGTGGGCTGCCTCCCGGCTGAGTGCAAGGTCTCTTCCGTTGCTGGTGTCAAACACAACCCCCAGGTCCACAATGCTGCTTATATTGTCGGACGCCTCATTTACCAGTACCCATACCGCATCCTCATCGCAGAGTCCTGCTCCCGCATATATGGTGTCCTTGAAATGAAGCTCAGGGGAGTCCTCCTTGTCAAGGGAAACAGCTATGCCCCCCTGTGCAAGCACGGAATTGCTTATATCTATTGTCTCCTTTGTGATTATGGTGACATCAAAATCCCTGCACACTTCCAAAGCGGTATATACTCCTGCTATTCCGCTTCCTATTATGATGACATCATGGTACTCGCACTCCATGTTCATCATGTCAAAATCTATAAGATACCTGTATCTTCTCAATTCATACCATCCCCGTAAGCTGCATTAATGGATTTCAGACCACTGAAAGCATCCTGTCAAGCGCCTTTTTGGCCTTTATTGCCGTTTCCCCTTCAACCTTTACAATGTGCCTGTTTTCCTTTAAGGAATCATATATATCATAAAGCGTTATCTTTTTCATGTTTCTGCATAAAAGCCCTTCTGCCAGAAGATAGAACTTCTTGCCGGGGTTCTTCTTTTTGAGCTCATGGAGCACTCCCTTTTCGGTGCCGATTATGAATTCCGCTTCGGCGCTCTCAGTCGCATAATTGATAATCTGGCTTGTGCTGCCTGCAAAGTCCGCCCTTTCCAGCACCTCTCTTTTGCACTCGGGATGTACCAGTATCTTTACACCGGGGTGCATATGCTGCGCAGCATCCACATCCTCCAAAGCTACCCTGTGGTGGGTAATGCAGTACCCCTCCCACATTATAAGGTTTTTTTCTGGTACCTTCCTTCTTACATAGTCACCCAGGTTCCTGTCGGGCACAAATATTATGTCCTTTTGCTCAAGAGACCTTACTATTTTGACAGCGTTTGACGAGGTGCAGCATATATCGCTTTCCGCCTTTACCTCAGCCGTTGTGTTAATGTAGCTTACAACGGCAGCATCAGGATGCTTCTTTTTAAGGTCTCTTAATCCTTCCGCATCCGCCATGTCGGCAAGGGGGCACCCTGCATCAGATACAGGCAGCAGCACGGTCTTATCGGGAGAGAGTATGCTTGCGCTCTGTGCCATGAAATGCACACCGCAAAAGACAATGACGCTTCTGTCTGTAGAAGCACAGTGTCTTGCAAGTGCAAATGAGTCTCCCGTCACATCGGCGATGTCCTGCACTTCGGCTCTCTGGTAGTAGTGGGCGACCAGTACGGCATCCCTTTGCTTTTTAAGGTTTTCAATTTCCCGTACAAGTTCCTCCCTGTCCATATGCTTTTAATACCTCCATTAAGGTCCTGTTAATCATGTGTTATACATTTTAATACGGAATCCCTGTTTTGTAAAGCAGACGCATTACCTTAAAAATCAGTCATCTTTTGTTGTGTCCAGGGCTGCCGGCTCATTAACTACTGTGGCCTCAGAACTGTCATCATTAATACTTTCCCTGATTACTCTATCCGTAACTTCCTCTAGATAAGACCTGAGTACTTCATCTAACTGCCGGTATTGCTTCCATAGTACTTCATTAACAAATGTTTCTGATACTCTTACCATGACGGTTGTGTGTTTTTGTCTTGCATAACGATAGGGTTTTAATCCATATCTGCGCAATAATGCTGTGAATAGTTTCCTGGACCACATATCAGTAAAGCAAAACTTATATTCTACCGGCCGATCCTCTTTTTTGACATTATCCAACTTCTTCCTGAGTCTTTGCATTGCCAGTTGGGCAGCACTTTTCTCACCTTGTATATCAGTGCCTTCAAACAGGGCCTCTATTCTTCTGAGTTTCTCAATAATTTGCTGTTCATTATCCATTTTGACACTCTCCTTTGAATCCGTATTTTCAATTATACCATTTGGCCGGGTTCTCGTAACCGCAAATATCCCAATACTTTCTGAGTATAATCTGAACAGGTTATTGTTTTATTATTGATATTCATATTGGGCAGGGAAATAAGAAATACATTGTCAGACGCTTCCAGATGTGGTTTGCGGTCGTTCAGGGCATAGCTGTCCATAATCTGATTATTCCGTTGCCGTATGCCTCAATCAGCCCCAGCCTGTAAAAAACCGCTGCCAGCTTTTCATTCCTTGGCTGGGAAACACCGAGGGTTATATCACTTAATGATATGCCTTTTACCAGGCCTCCTATGGATACAAATTCTATTCTGTCATCAAAAATATTTATCAGTATACTCCCGCTGAAAGAATAGTCTCTATGTACAATTGAATTTAACCTTATCCCCAAGAAGTCTCCTTCCTCTTAAGGGGGGAGACGCTTTATCCAGAAATAGGCATAGCACTGACCAATGCCCCCTGATACCGTCGGCACAGGTTTCAACATCAGTCAATGAAGCTATGTAATAACGTTTTTCAGTGGAGACCTTACCGGTCCGTATGTTCTCGCAGGGTTTAATGTAGCAGAGGAAGCTTCTCAGCTTTGCCCATACATCCTTGTCATAGAACCAGCCACGTGTCAAGGATGGTCATACATAGACCGTACTCATAAACACAGACCTCACCTGTCTCCTGATTAAAGGAACGAATATCTTCATATTTGTCTCCATCTGTTTCTTTTATCATCCTGCGAATTCTGTTTTCAGATGCCGGAACAGATGATGTGCCCTGTCGTATATATACACCTGTTGGTTTTAGGCCCTTGTATAGATATAGTACGGTGCATTTGTGCCTTTTTCAGCTGAAATCTCAATAACTTCTCTATCCTTTCTTCTTTTTATCTTACAGGATGCAAACATTGTAATATCAAGCTTGATAGCATCCCTTATCATATTTGTAATTCTAAGCAGCATCTCATTGGCATTATCTATTCCCTTAATATTGCCTTCATCATCTATACCTATATATACTGTCCCGCCTTCTGTATTTGCAAAAGCTACAATTTCTTTTTTTTATATCTGTTGCAAACTCTCTTTTAAGCTCAATTGTCTGGCTTACCCGGAAATATTATTTTGACTGTTAACTCTTCACATCCAGCCCACATGTAAGGAATCCGAATTGCAGCTGCGGCTTCTCTTTTTCTCAATTTACCTCATCACTCCAAAGAAACCACAGGAAATACTTAAATGGTCTTGACAGCGACACTGATTTAAGTTATATTTGGATTACA
Source organism: uncultured Eubacteriales bacterium (assembly GCA_964471145.1). Classification (GTDB taxonomy): domain Bacteria; phylum Bacillota; class Clostridia; order Acetivibrionales; family STF1-152; genus CAYYGK01. The sequence continues at coordinate 5,638 of CAYYGK010000074.1, forward strand.
TCCTAAATTTGCAGAAGGAATGGTGTGTCATGTATATTGAGCGTCACTGTGAAAAAACAGTAAAGCGAATGCAAAAAAACTTTCCGGCAGTTTTGATAACCGGTGCCAGGCAGGTGGGCAAGACCACCATGCTGAAAAAAAACCACTCCGGTATGAATTATGTAACATTCGATGATTTAAAAGTGCTCCAGGCTGCCAAAGATGACCCCTCCTTGTTTTTTCAGGTCTACAGGCCGCCTGTAATTATAGATGAGGTACAATACGCACCTGATATATTCCGCTGTGTGAAGATGGAATCAGACAGGCAACAAAAAAACGGTCTTTTCTTAATGACTGGTTCACAGGCGTTCACCCTTATGAAAAACGTAGCTGAATCAATGGCCGGAAGAGCAGGAATTATCCAAATGACAGGCTTGTCTTTGAGGGAAATCAACAATATCAAGCACTATGAAAGCTTTATCCCTTCCGACAGTCATATTGACTCTCTAGGTAAATTAGCACCTGAACTGGATTACTGGACTGTAATGGACATCATTCACAAAGGTTCCTTTCCTGCAATGCATGAGTCGGAAAAAAGCAATAAGGAATGGAAGGATTTCTACACTTCTTATGTTAGAACATATATTGAACGTGATGTCAGACAGCTCACACAAATTGTAGATGAAATATCATTTATGAAGTTCATGGAGGTCGCTGCCGCTCAAACAGGGCAGCTTCTGAATTATTCTTCCATATCCAAAACAGTAGGCCGGGATGTAACAACCATTCAGCGTTGGATGTCAATACTTGAGACTTCCGGAATAGTCTATATTCTCCAGCCATTTTATAATAATGTAAGGAAACGAGTGGTAAAGACACCGAAACTGCACTTCCTGGATACAGGTCTTGTCTGCTATCTGACCGGATGGTACACAAAAGAACAGATGGCAAAGGGAGCCATGGCCGGACAGTTATTCGAGTCATTTGTTTTTTCGGAAATACTTAAAAGCTATTATAATGACGGGGATGTAAGACCCCTTTTGTATTTTTTCAGGGACAGCGACAGAAATGAAATAGATTTAGTAATAAAAAACGGTGAGTATCTGCACCCTGTTGAAATCAAGCTTACCGGTACTCCCGATAAGAATGATATCAAAGCTTTTAAATACCTGGAGCAAATTGAAGGGGCTGAAAAAGGGAGGGGCTGCATAGTATGTATGAGTTCAGAACCACTGTTTTTAAGTCAGCAGGACAGGGTTGTGCCAATAACCTGTATATGAATGCAATTAGATTAATTCTCAATGATTATATTGTGACTTTTCCACATGATATGTAGGAACCTGTGTGAACTACCACCCGTATATGTTTTTGACGACTATGAAGTACAGGCACTGCTGTATATTAATCGCTTTTGATGATATGCAGTTCATGGAGATTAGCAAGGTCAGCAGAAACCCAGGATTTTTGCAAAATGGTAACAATGATAGACCCGACCCGGCGGGTCTGATCCTTCTGGACTGGTCACAGGCAAAGCCTGCTGCTCGCCCGGGCAACCCGGGAGGGTATGGTGGCAATACCCAGTGTTTCATCGATGAAAGCAGGTCAAAAACGGAACACCTGGGGTTTTAATCTCTTCTGCCGGAGATAGTAACCAGAGAGGATGTCACAATTACGCTACATCCTGTAGCCCAGCTTCATGAATATGTCCGGGCACTTCTCTCTTACCTTCCTTACAAGATTTTTTCCCATCACATGCTTGTTTGTCTTATAGTCCTTCTGGGAGTTAACATATTTTACTAAAGCGGTCTTTGCTTCTTCATACCCATCAAGACCAAGTCCTGTATATATTCTTTCCATATGGCTCATAGGGTCCTTCACAAAATCCTCATATTTTAAATTCACTATGTTTTCTTTGGGTATTAGCGATTCCTCACTGAAGAACTTCCTGTAGAACCTGCTGTAGAGGTTTATCTGGAAATCCTCCGCAAAGTTTCTGCCCACCATTCCCTGCAGAGTGAACAGGGAGAAGATCCTCCTGTACATCTTCATGGTGGAGGCGCATACCTTGTACGGGTTCCTGTATATATGGATGAACTTTGCGTTTGGAAACATATCAAGAAGCGCCTTTATTCTCATGGTGTTGTTTGGGCTCTTAAGCAGCAGTCTCTTTCCCCCGGTCATGAAGGTGACCTTTTTTAAAAGGTGTATGTATGTCTTTCTCCATACGTCCACCCAGGGCTCCGAGAGGTCCTGGAAAAGCCCGTATTGCACATACTTTTCAGCATTGGTCGGAAAAAGAGTCATGTGCATTATGGAATATGGCAGCACGTTTGCTACGGCAAACTCCTCCTCCTGTGGCTGGATGCTGTTCATTTTTATGTTGTCCATCGGCCTTTTCTCCGGAACAAGATACTTTGCGAGCCTTTTAAGTATCGGGTTGAAGGTGAGAAACACCTGCGGCGCATAGGTCTGCAGTATGGTAAAAAACCCAAACTGCCTGTCCTGCGAAAGAAGGTTTACAAGGAAAGTTGTGCCGCTCCTCCAGTGCCCTATTATAAATACGGGGTCCTTTGTTATCCGGGTATTCTCAATCCTGCGGTAGTACCGCAGGTTCTCGAGCAGCATGAATATAGTGTTCCAAAGTGCACATACCGTTATTACCAGCGCTTTGGGTATGCACCACCATCTTATCCTGAACCTGTTCTGCTTTAAGAGCTTAAACCAGTTCATAAGGTTTGTTCCCATAAGGTACTGCATAAACATTATGCGGATATATTTCATTAGCGTTATCCTTTCATTACATATATGTAATACGTTTCACTTTTTAAAATCGTCTACTCTATTATAGTGTATAGGGCCGTATATGTCATTTACTTTTTTTCATCCTTTTCTATCTCTATCCTGTCCTTGCCCTTACGCTTTGCCGCATACATAAGCATATCTGCCCGTTCCTGAACAGATACGGGGCTGTCCCCCTTCCTGTACTGAGCAATCCCGAAGCTGCATGTAAACCCTTCTACACCGCCCACCTTCATACCTGCAAACTCTCTCTTTATCCTGGCAGCTGTCACCCCTGCATCCTCCCTGGCCGTAAAGGGCATGATTATGGCGAATTCCTCGCCTCCCCAGCGCGCAAATACATCGTTTTCCCTTATACTCTGCCGCACTGTCCGTGTTGACTCCACTATCACCCTGTCTCCTGCCAGGTGTCCGTATGTGTCGTTTATATCCTTGAAATTGTCAAAATCATATATTACCAGGGACAGGTCCATGTTGTATCTCCCGGCCAGTTTAATCCACTTTTCAAACTCTCTTTCAAATTTGTACCTGTTTGCTATTCCCGTCAATGTGTCTGTGTTGGAAAGTCTTTCAAGCTTCATGTTCTGCAGGTAGTAGAGCCTCTTGCTGCGCTGTACCCTCATGGATGTACATGACGAGAAGATAAGTACAAGCAGTGTGTATGCCGCACCCGCATACAGGTATGATTGCTTTAAGTCTCTGTAGTGCAAAACAGCAAAAGCAAAAAAGGAACTTCCCGTCAGAAGGCCTGCCGCCACCATGTTCTTCCACCTGTTGGGGATAAGGAATATGCCAAGTATTATCATTATAACCCCGAAGTTGTGTATAAGGAAATCCTGCGTTTCATAAATGGAATTAATATAGATATATGTAAGCCCGACCAGTATCTCGATAACGGTAATGCAGGCAGCCAGCCTGAAATGGTCTTCAATCCTGTCATAGAATGCGTAAAGGAGACCCGCCGGCAAAAGTATGATAGAACGGGCGACAAGTATCTTTGCAAAGGTATCCATGCTTTCGGTCAGCATGTAGTCGGGTATTATGAACAGGAAATATAATATGCCTGACAAAAGCACAAAAGGCCTTATATACTTCCTGGAGCTGTTCATCTCCTCCCTGAAAAACTCCCTTTCAGTCTCCCTGTTTATAAACTCGCCTGTAAGCAGTAATACCTTGCGTGTTTTCTTCATTTCCAAAGCGTCCCGCCATTTATATATTAATACTCTGACTTCTTATTTAATATATATAGTATAACACATCATAACACCGTTCATATAGCAGTAAAAACCATTTTCGTGCTGCCATTTTTTTCTTCATATAACAAAAGCCTTCACAGAAATAACATCTGCAAAGGCTTTTAATCTCTTCATTATCTTTTCTTTTTTTATTCTTCCCCGTTCCTGGCTTCTTTGGCGTCCTTTTTGTTATCGAATTTTTCCATCAAGTCGGGTATCATTTCAATAAGCTTTTCAATTGCATGTCCCTTGCTGATGGGAAGTATCTGCACATCATCCCCCTTGATTACTATCATTGCAGCAGGTGTTATCCTGGCACCTATTCCGCCACCTGAACCTGTCCCTCCGTTTCCTTTGTGGTCACTGCCGTCCCCACCGCCGTTTCCCATCCCAAAAGACACTGTCATTGCCGGAATCATTGTTACACTGCCCATTTCAATTGGCTCCCCTATAACCGTTTTTTCCTTGAGAAACTTTTCAAACTTGTCAAACATTGAATCCATGTTTTCCTTAAAATTAAACTGCATTAAAATCACCCTCCGTCAATTTATTAATAGTTCTCTTGCTGATCGATTAAGCAACAGCCTTGCAGCTATATATACGATGTAAACAATATATATTCTCCCTTTCACATACACCTCCCCTTCATACACCTCATCATCAAAGACATAGTCCAGTCTCACGTCATGAATCCCCGTGCCTCTCAGCGACTCCACAACAGAACATAGAAGTCCCGTATGGTAAGGGTCATCAAACCCGATTCGACCGTACCCTTCTAATCTGTCTGGCATAAGATGCGCAATCACTTTCCGGATGCCTGTTAACATCTGCCTTACAGCCTCTGTGCTGAAACTTCTCCTTTTTTTTCCTTCTTTTTTCCTTTTTTCCTTCTCTTCTTTGGGTTTGCCGCTGCCGCCTGTCCTGAAACTGAACCCCAGAAAGCTTACCCTGCTTTCAAAACCCTGTTTGTATCTATAGCTTCCGCTGAATGAAAGCATTTGAAACAACCAGAACACTTTAAACCTTATTCTTTTTTCATCCAGTCCCACGGCCTCTGCCCTGTATCCAAACGGTATGAACAGTATGGCTGATACAGCCAGCAGCAATATGCATAAAAACACAAGTAGAGCCTTCAGTACAAGCATGTTTTATCCCCTTGAAAATGTCATTTTGTAACCCTGCCTGAACAGGAACCCGGAAGCTTTAGCCGCTCCTCTGAAGAGGGCGGTAACAGTTGTACTGCCAAGTCTTCTTCCGGGTATATAGTTAATGAATGCTACTTCTTTTTTTAGTATTTCTTTTTGAATGTTAACGTAATCCCGTAGAGTAATACCTTTTATTCTTTCGCTTTTGCAAACCTTATCTATAATTTCATCCAGTTCCACCGGCATTTGAATGTTTTCATTCTCAAGCCTATGCATCTCATACAACAGTGCCCTGGCCTGTGCTGCTTTTTTACTGCATCTTCCGCATTCGGCGATATGCTCTCCTATGATAAGGGAAGTCAGTTCATCCAGTTCACCGTCCAGATAATCATATATTATTTCTTCTGTAACGCTGCAGCTCATTTTTCCGCCTCCAAAATACCTTCTTTAAAAAGCCTGGCTGAGAGTATCTTTCTTCCTTTGTGTATGTATGTCTTGATTGTGCCCTCCGGGCATTCCATGGCATCGGCAATTTCCTTGTAGCTCAATCCTTTCATATGCCTCAGTATGATTGCCATCCTGATTTGAGGACGCAGCCCGTTTATATGTTTTTTTACAATATCTTCGGTCAATCCGGCCAGTACCTGGTTTTCCGTATTTGAGCTGTCCCTCAGTGTATCTTTAAGCGCCTTTCCCTCTTCTTCATATTCCAGTGACAAAACTTCCTTTTTGTCCCTTTTAAAGTTAATGCAGGTATTGACACTTATCCTTCTGATCCAGGGCTTTAAATCCTTCCCTTTTTTTATCTTCCCCAGGTTTCTGTACACCTTCTCAAAAACCTCCTGCGTTAGGTCCATTGCATCTTCCCCCGACCTGGAGTACTGATAGCAGATGGTATATACATAGCGCTTATAGTCGAGGAAAATGCCCTCGAATTCATTTCTGTTTTCACCCATCAATACCCCCGCAGAATACCGGCTTGTTGTCTTTTTGTATTGCCCTACACTTATATATACACAAAAACGGACAAAAAGTTTTATTTTTTTTTTATTTTTTCAAAAATCCTTAACAACATAACGCAACCCCGTGTATTAAATACACGGGGTTACGTAATAAGACCGGCAGCGACCTACTTTCCCGGGGTGTCT
>CAYYGK010000075.1:0-11855 GCA_964471145.1 uncultured Eubacteriales bacterium
TGCACTCCCCGGGAACATGCCGGAAGAGAGAGGCGGTATCGGTGTCCCTGTAGAGCGAATGCTCGTATCTTGCAAGCGCTTTAAGCATATGCCACCTGAAGCTGTCCGACAGGCCCTCCCATCTTAAAAGCATTTTGTAAATCCTGAGCGTGTCGGTGCTTTTGTCTCTGGCGGCGGCCTTGTGCATTCCAAGAATCATCCATGCGGCGGGACAGCCGCTTTTCAAGTCAAAGATGTGTGTGAACGGATTTAAAACATACAGGGACAGTATTCTTCTTTTGCTCAGTAACAGTTTACGTTCTGTTTCAAAAACTTTTGTTACAGCATTTGCGACAAGTGACCGGTAGAGCCTGCGGCCTTCTATTTTCTGTCTGTGTTTTAAGTAAAGCCTTACTGCCTTGAGGAATCTGCCCTGTCTCATATAAAGTTCAATAAGCGTTATTCCTGCCCTCATGAAGTCAGGGTCTTTTTCAAGCGCCTTTTTAAGGAACTCTTCCGGCACCTGAAGGCTGTCCAAATCCATATAAAGCCTTGCAAGCCCGTAATACCCTAGTGCTTTATCCGGATGCCGTGTGACATAGTCCTTGTATTTCAAAAGACTTATATCGGTTCTTATTGACTCACTTTCAATATTCATATTAACCGCAGTTCTCCTCAGTTGTTATTCAGGTATTCGTTTATGATTTTCTGAACATTTGAGTCCTTGATGTTTATGGATATTTCAATACGCCTGTTTATGCTCCTGGCTTCTTCAGTGTCGGCATTGTCTATCGGCCGGTGTTCCGAAAAGCCGCTTGCGGCAAAGAAACTGGCATAGCCCTTTTTTTCAAGGTCGGGGTTAGACTGCAACAGATAGTTGACAACATTATATGCCCTTTTGGATGAGAGTTTCATATTGTCTGAAGAAGGACCTATTACATCGGCATGTCCCTCGATATGTATTGCATCAATAAAGTATCTGGTATCAGAGTCGTCAAGTACCTTTTCAAATGCTATGGAGAGCTGACTTAGAAGCATTCTTCCGTCATAGTTGATTTCTGCACTGCCGAAATCAAACAGCAGGTTTTCATTGACCACAAGGTTCGCGTTTTCGCCTATGGTGACCAGTGGCTCTCCCTCATCATTGGTTTTTCCAATCTCGTCCTCTATAGCTTTCTTAACCCTGGATAGGACCTCAAGCCTGAGGACCGAGATGTTCTGAAGTTTTGCGCGCAGCTTGGCCAGCTCCTGGTTGCTGTTTGCGATTATCCTTTCCTGCTTGGCAATTTCCTGCTGAGAAAGCTTAAGTTCAATACTGCCCTGTTCCAGTTCAGCCTGGGTTTTCTCAATTTCCTGTTCAAGCAGCCTCAGCTGATCCATTGCATTGCTGATTTCAGCTTTTGAGGATTCCAGCTTTTCCTCGGTATCCTCGAGCTGTCTGTTAAGGAAGTCCAGATTTTTACCGGCGGCCTCAAGGTTTTTACCTGCAATAATATACTGAATATATGCCAGCAGCATCAGGAAAAACAGAACCAGGGCAATAGTGGCCATAACGTCCGTAAATGAAGGCCAGAAATTCTGTTTCTCCCCGTCCTTTTTAAAATTCCGCCTGCGTATCTTCATATATACACCCCGTTATTTTCTGTCAATCGCATCCTTAAGCTCGTTAAAACGCTTGTCCATTTTGGTTGCGGCAGTTTCTGCGTAGGTGATGGCCTGGTCGGGAAGCATGGATATTGTTTTTGCAAGTGCCCGTTCATTTTCCTTGAATGAGGCCAGCATGGAAATGACTTCTTTCATAACTTCCTCCAGACCGCTTATGACGCTTGAATAAATCTGCTTGCCGCTTTCATTCATACCGTTTGAGAAAATCTCCGCCGCTTTGCTGCCCAGCTGTTCTATTTCTGAGCCAAGCCTCTCAATAAGCTGGCTGAACTTTTCCCTGTAGATGTTGATGTCTTCCTTGTGGACATCTATGTTCTGCTGCAGCACATGTCCCAGTTCCTTTACGGATGCAACTGATTCCCTTACGCCGTCCACCAGGTCTGATACCTCCGACAGTACCTGCCTGTTAAACCTTGTCATCTCATCAGATGAATTTCGGAGTTCTGTTGAGAAATTCTCTATGGCTCCGTAGTTTTCCACAACGATTTTGGATGTTTCGCTCAATGCTTCCGCCACCTTGATGAAGTTGACATCCATTCTTTCAATGTTGTTTCGCAGATTCAGGTTGAATTCGCTGAAATCCCTTATGTTTTCCGCAAATGTTTCAAGTGACCTGTCGAATTTATCTACCGTTCCCTCAAGCGTCCTGGAGGACAGCTCTACGTCAAGCACAACGTGTGTCAGTTTCTCACCATATGCTTCAACAGTGTCCTTTAGTGATTTTTCAATCCTGTCGCCGAATTCCATGAATGTCTGTCTGAGTATCTTGTTCATTAAAGTGTATTCTGTTTCCTTATCTTTCGAAACGACAAGGGAGACTGTATTGTCCAGGTATTCTTCTATGTTTACCATCAGTGTCTGCCGCGCTTCTTCCGAATTGACTATGATGAATACTACTGTCAGGAGTATTGAACTGCCAACGCCGAAGAGGCTTGTTATGAACGCAACCGCCATGCCTGACACGGCATAAACCAGCCCATCGGCTATGGAAGCAAAGTTGTCTATAAGGCCGGCGTCCCTGGTTGAATCCAGCAGGTTTACAAGCTCACCCACAGAAAGGGTTAGACCAAGAAAGGTTCCCAGAAGACCCAGTGTGATAAGAAGCGAAACGGCGTTCTTAACAAACCTTTCCCCCAGAAGCATGCCTTTCATCTTGAGATTGAACGACTTTTCAATAATGGCCTGGGTGTTTACTTCGCTGTAGTTGTCAATGGCCGTGCTCTTGTAGTCCTCCACAATCTTGTTGAGCAGATCGTTTTTAAAAAGACCTGTTCTTCTTGAACGCCTGTCATCCAGGTCCTCCTGGATACTGAAATACCTGATGCGTATTACCAGGTTTGCAATAAACGAGATTATAAAAACAACAAGAATAAGCAGTATGATTGCTGCACCTACCGGATTAAGCTTTTCCAGAAGTCCCAGCAGGAATTCCATTATTATCACATCCATTTCAAATTTTGCAGGGAGCAGTGACAGAGTATTATATTTCTGTCAAGCCTGTCCGCTTTTATAATAACATAAATTTGGCGATTTTAGTATATCGGCTATATTAAATTTTTGTGAAAATCAATTATCATTTCTAATTTGTATCGGGCGGTTTATCGGGTTGATGGTTCTCCTGAGCTGTTGCCTTTCCGTAGGCAAGCTTCAGAAGTACGGGAGTAATCACTGATGTAACTATGACTATGATTATGACAGGGGTGAAGAACACATCCCTGAGAAGACCGAATCTCGCCCCCTTGTTTGCAACGATGAGTGCAACCTCACTTCTTGCTACCATTCCGGTACCTACCTGCAGAGATTCCCTTGTCCGGTATCCGCTTATCAGCGCACCCGCTGCGCATCCTATTATCTTGGTGAGTATGGCCGCAAGCAGGAATGCCCCTGAAAACAGAATCATTCCAGGCTTCATTGAGTGTACGCTTACGCTTATGCCGATGCTTGCGAAGAATATGGGGGACAGAAAAAGGTAGGACAGTGTGCTGAACCTTTTCTTTATATACTTTGAATGAGTGGTGCGCGATATGGCAAGACCTGCAATGAAAGCCCCCGCTATATCGGCCACACCGAATATCCGCTCTGCAATATACGCAAGAACCAGGCAGAAAGCAAATGCGATTATAGGGAACCTTCTTTTTTCGCTGTACCTCAGGCTGTAGCGTTCAAAGATTTTATGAAACGGTATGCAAAGAAGTGCGGAAAATACAAAGAACAGCAGTATTTTCACCAGGGTCTCTCCTAACTGATTGTTGCCTGCGCCGGCGGAGCTTGTAATCACGGTCAGCATTATTATGCCCAGTATGTCATCTATCAGGGCGGCACCAAGTATGACCGTTCCCGACCTGGTATTGAGCTTTCCCAGTTCCTGGAGGGTTTCAACGGTTATACTGACAGATGTTGCAGTCAATATAACCCCAAGAAAAATGTTTTCAAGCAGGCTCTGTCTGTCAAGACCGGCAAGCGATCCGTTGTTGAAAAGGGCGGCAATAAAAAAACCGCCAGCCAGTGGTACGGCAACACCAAGCAGCGCAATTATGAGAGAAGATTTTCCGCATTTTCTGAGCTTGTCAACATCTGTTTCAAGGCCTGCAGAAAACATCAGTACAAGTATGCCTATTTCGGCCGTCTGCTTTATAAAATCGGTTTCATGGATTATGCCCAGGACCGCAGGCCCAAGCAGAATACCTGCCAGCAGCGCACCGATAACCTGCGGCATATGTATCCTTCTTGACATTATACCCAGAGCCTTTGTACTGAGAATTATTATGGCAAGGTCAAGCAAAAAATGATAGGTAAGCATTTTATTCCTTCTTTCAGTATGTTTTTTTGCAGACAAAAAACATATCTAACAATATATCAGATGATTCAATAATACTCAATACTGATGTTTTTTAACAAGTTCTGCCAGCGAATCAATTTTTCCGTATACTACTATCTTGTCGGAAGGCCTGAATACCAGGGAGGCGGTTGGAAAGTGGATTACCTCCGAACCCCTGTCAACATTCAAAACCTGGATGAATCGCTCCTTAAGCCCGGTATCCTTGAGAGGAACCCCTACCAGGCTGCTTTTCTCATCCAGGAACACCTCGGTCACCCCGTAGTCGTCGTCCAGCTTGAGTACATCCTTAAGAGACCTGTATCTGGTGTTGTATCTCATTCGCCGCAGCAGATACTTTTCCAGCAGCGAGTCAAAGGTGGACAGTAAAAACTTGTTGCGTGTAAGTATGATGACAGCTGCAGCCAGCACACCAATTACAACAGCCATGCCTACAAGGGTTTTTTGTGTGTTATCCCTGAGTATGTCAATAAAAATGGATATGAGAGCTACCTGGGCACCATAGCTTATCAGCATCAGATAGCTTGCAATCCTTCTTCTGAGCGGGTGCTGTGATATTAATTCCGACTCCCTGGTAGTAAAACCTGTATGTGTAATTATCGAAATCACCTGAAAACGGGCCTTGCGTTCATCAAGGCCGGTTATCTTGAAAACAACCGATATTATTTCAATTACAAGAAAAAGCAGTGCAAGTACTACGATAAAATATGCTACATTCAAGCCTGTCACCTCCATAAACTAACAGTTAATTTTGCGGTGCTGTACATATATATTCTATTATAAAACACGGCAGTTGCAAATTTTTTTGAATAAAATGGAGGAATACGCGGTTTAAGTGTCGAATATCCAATTGCAGGATATATAAGAGAGAACAGCCAATACCTGTTTTTAACCTCTGCGGTAACAGCTTGTCTGTACATGTTGCTGCTTTATGGCTGTATATTGGAAACGGAGTGGGTCTTGTGCCAAACCCTGCCGTACAGTTGAATAGCAAAACGAAGCGGAGGTACTTGTCGGTTTTGTATACCTGTGTTACGTCATTGGTGGTAATTATGCTCATTCTGCTTCTGGCGGACATAATAATACATACAAATACATTCAGGGAACAGCCGCCGGCCAGGGAGGGGATTCTTAAACTCTCTCAATGGTCATTTAATGATGACGGGCTTGTAAAACTCGAAGGAGAATGGGAGTTTTACCGCGGGAAGTTTCTGACTCCCGAAGATTTCAAAAACTCATCACCAGAGTCCGGACAATCATTTATTTCACTTCCCGCCAGCTGGAAAGGTCCGGAGAGGGGTTATGCCACATACAGGCTTGTTATAGACGGGATGGACATAACACAGGCGGCACTCAGAGTTCCCCCTATTCCTTCTGCAACCCGGATATGGGCAAACGGAGAACTTATATATGAGAGGGGCAGTGTGACAACTAAAAGAGATGAGGCTGTGCCGGACATCAAGCCCGATGAGGTGTACCTGCACCTGGAAAGCAAAAGTTTGGTACTGGTTATTCAGCAGGCCAATTACATTCACCGGTTTGGAGGGATAGAGGAGCCGTTTCTGCTGGGCACTCATTTTCAGATAAAAGAGTACGCAGCAAAAAAACTTGCATTTTATACATTTCTTGCAGGGAGTCTGCTGATACTTGGCATATATCATATGATAGTGTTCCTTTACAGGAAGAAAGATAAAGCAGTTATGTTTTTTGGCATATTCTCCGTGCTGGTTGGTCTGAGAACCATAACCTCTGAAAGGATGGCCGGTATATTCCTGCGGGACATTTCAGAGTATATACTGCTGAAAGCCGATCACCTGCTTCTTTATTACATGTTTATAGCATTCGTCCACTTTATAAGCTGCCTGCTGCCTGAAATAGGAAAGACGGCAAGGCGGGTATTTACGGTGCCTATGCATCTGATGGCATTGTTTGTGCTTTTTACACCTGCCGGAGTATATAACAGGACAATTGAAATATATTATGTCCTGGCAGCTGCCGGCATTGTGTATTTGATATATGCCGTATACAGGGCTGCAGCGGTGAAGAGAAAGGGTATTCTGCGCATACTTATCGGTATAATACCGTTCATATTGTGTGCAGTTCATGACCTGCTATTAAACAGTGGGACAGTAATCCTGCGTTTCAGCATGCTGCCGGTGGCAATACTGTTCTTCACATATTCACAGTCCTTCATAATATCCAACAGGTATGCCCATGCATATAAGAAAATTGAACGCATGTCAGAAAGGCTGCTAGTGAGTGACAGGATTAAAGATGAGTTTATAAATAGCATATCTGATAAAGTCAGAAGACCTGTTGACGGGATAATTGGAATACTGGAATCGGTACTTGAGGAAAACGGTAAAATGATGAAAGACCTCTGCCGTCTCAATCTTTCAATGGCTGCACTTTCTGCAAGGAGGCTCAAGAGCATAATCAGTGATATTGTAGATTTTACAAGGCTTAAGAACAATGACCTGGTGCTTGAGAAAAAGAGCGTTGACCTGTGGAAGACTGCTGAATTTGCTGTTGAGCTTAACCGGCCCGCAGTTGCAGGCAGGAATATTGAATTAATAAATGACATTCCGCATTCCATACCGGGTGTATGGGCGGATGAGGAAAGGTTAAAACAGATAATTAACAGTCTTATTGATAATGCCATAAAGTATACACAGCAGGGAATTATTGCAATAACAGCATTTGAGAAGGACGGAATCACAGTTGGAATTACAGACACAGGCCTGGGGATACCGGAGGACAGACTCAAACATATATTTACATATGACAGCCAAAAAAGCGATATGCATTCATTCAAAAAGGGCAGCGGATTCAGTCTGTATATCACAAAAAAGCTTATAGAGCTGCATGGAGGAAAAATATGGGTAGAATCACAGGTCAACAGTGGTTCGAGATTTGTCTTTACACTGCCTTCAGGCAGCCGGCCTTTTGAAATCAGAAAGAGATGCAGAAAATTTGTGCATTCTCTTATGGGCAGCACAAATAATATCATCAGTTATCTAAAAAATAGTGTAAACAGAGAAGCTGTTAACCGCATACTAATTGCATTTTCTGACATAGAATCGCTGCAGATAATGACAAATTGCATATCAAACCTGGAGTATGGCATTGAAACAGCCTCGGACGGAGAAAAGGTACTGTATATGCTGGCAGATCAAAACAACAGGGACAGGTTTGCTATGCTTATACTTGATACTGACCTGTCGAAGAAAACAGGATTTGAGGTATGCAGGCTTGTAAGAATGAACTATAATCTTCACGAGATGCCGGTGCTTATGCTGACTTCCGACAAGGACTCACGGACAGTATCGGCAGTTTTCAATTCCGGTGCAAACGATTATCTGGCAAAACCTTTCAACAGGGAAGAGTTTGCTGCACGTACAAAGACACTGCTTGCCCTCAAGCGCTCTGCGGAAATGTCTGTTGTGAATGCGACTAAACTTGAGTCAGAAAAGAACCGCAGGCTTCTTGTTGAAACGCTGGGGGATGTGGCAAAAACCCTGTCCTCAACACTTGACCTGCATGAAGTACTCAAAAGACTGATGCTCAGCATGAAAAATTTTGTAAACTTTGATTTTGGACTGATAATTCTCAAGAAAGAGGAACAGTATACAGTTTCAAGCATTATTGAGAAAGACAGGTTTAGAATGACAGGGGATAAAGAGGTAAGGCTGTCCCGCAGCATACTGCTTAAAAAAGCTGAAGATAGTCTTAAGCCCATGTTTTTAGATGATATGAAGAGAATTGAAAATGACAGTGTGCTGCTTGAGTGGTTACCCCGTACATCAAAGTCCATACTCATAACACCTGTTGTGAATATTTCTGAACTGCTGGGGCTGATTGTACTTTGCAGCTATAATGATATGGAATATGATAATGAAAAAACAGAAATAGCATATAACTTTGCAACCCAGTCGGGTATTGCCGTAAAAAATGCCCGGCTTTTCTCAGAGATGCAGAAACTGGCGATAACCGATGACCTTACAGGGCTCAATAACCGGAGACATTTTTTCTGCCTTGCGGAGAAGGAATTTGAGAGATACAAAAGGTACCATAGCAGAATATCGGTATTAATGTTTGACATAGATAATTTCAAGCTGATGAACGATACATACGGGCACCAGTCGGGAGATGAGGTTCTCAGGGTTATTGCAAGAAGGTGTATGAATGTTATCAGGGAGATAGATATTGCAGGAAGATACGGCGGAGAGGAATTTGCAGTACTGTTGGTGGAAACAGGGGAGTTTGAAGCCAGGGTAGTAGCAGAAAGGCTGCGTGAAAGCATTGCGCTTCGCTCCATAAAAGTCATGAAAAACAAAACACTGACTGTAACTGTCAGCATAGGTGTTTCAACTGTCGATGAGACCACACAGTCTTTGGATGAGCTTCTGAACAATGCTGATAAAGCCCTGTATATAGCAAAGCGAAGTGGGAAAAACTGTGTTGTAAGCTACAAAAAGCAACAAAAGCAATTTGAAATATAATTGTTCCAGTGCAGGACAGGCGAAGTAATACTCTTTACCCGGCCCGGGAGGTTTAGCAACCTGTTGGGTCAACATCATTGACAGGATTTTTGAGACAATATCCATATATATTATGACTAAGTAATTAGCAAGTTTCACCTAATAGTGCATCCGCATTCAAAAAGTGGTAGAAAGCTTTCCTGAGGGGTAGTATGTGTAATATATCTCATCCGTTCCATCTGATTCCCAGGTTACCCTGTCACCTGCAAGATTGAATATTTATAATTTACAAGGGCATGTTACTTTATTCGACATTTTTCGATAATTGATAGTTATTTCAGCTGATTCCTGCTATTAGACTTTAGACGTCCAATCTGGTAAAATGGTTGTCGAATGCATTAACTAATACCACAGGGGGAGTTTATAAATGGACAGATTCATTCTATCTCTAAACTGCGGAAGTTCTTCCTTGAAATTCAATCTTTTCATGCTTAAAACTGAGGACAGGCTGGAACCGGTCATGCAGGGAATAGTTGAGGAAATCGGGAACACCGCAAGCAGCAGGCTGAAATATAAAGCTGATGAAGGCAGGAAGATAATAAACAGGAAAATAAATAATCACAAGGAAGCTATGGAACTCATATTCGGAGTTTTTTCTGAGCATGGCATTAATCCCGGCAATATAGCTGCAGTGGGCCACAGGGTTGTTCATGGCGGAGAAGAATACACTGCCAGCGTTCTCATAGATGATAAGGTGATTGATACAATAAAGCGGCTTATACCACTGGCACCGCTCCATAATCCGCCCAATCTTACAGGTATAGAGGAAGCCATGAAACTCCTTCCCCGCATACCACAGGTTGCGGTTTTTGACACGGCGTTTCATTCAACAATTCCTGAGTATGCTTACAGGTATGCGGTACCGGAAAAATGGTACAGGGACTATGGTGTTAGGAAATATGGTTTTCATGGTACTTCACATATGTTTGTTGCAAAAAGGGCTGCACGGATACTTGGAATTCCTTTTGAAGGTTTTAATTGTATTACTGCACACCTGGGCAATGGCTGCAGCATTACAAAGGTATACAACGGAAAGTCACAGGACACCAGCATGGGATTCACTCCTCTGCAGGGTGTGATTATGGGAACCCGTTCGGGGGATATCGATCCGGCACTGATACAGCATGTGGCAGACAATATTTCCACTGCAGAAAACATGCCGCGGGACAAGGCCTACGACAGCGTCATAAGGGCCCTCAACAAGGAAAGCGGCCTTAAGGCACTGGGCGGTACAAACATGATGCAGCATATAAGAGAAAAAGCACTTGAGGGAGACATGGATGCCGACAGGGTCATCGACATATATGCCTACCGGGCTGCACAATACATAGGGGCATACTGGGCAGCTCTTCCCGAAACACATGCCATTGTTTTCACTGCAGGCCTTGGTGAAAATGAGGGGTATGTCAGAAAAAAAATACTTAAGTTTGTGAGTAGGCTGAATGTGGTAATTGATGAGGGAAGAAATTCAACCAGGGGGGAAGAGGTAACCATTGGAAAATCCGGCAGCACCTCGGTAATGGTAGTACCTACAGACGAGGAGATAGTAATAGGTTACGATGCATTGTATCTGGGATGCCTGGGCAGCAGTCTGCCGGGAAAATACCCGTTTGAACTTGAGTAGCTGCAGCACCTGTGAGTAATAAAAAGACTGAGCGGCACATACGCTATAAAGAAAAAATGATTGGGTTTATGGTGGTGCCGTGTCTGCTTTTTTAAGCAATATTGTGTACAGCTTTCTTGTTTCATTCGGGGTGATAGTTGGAGCGAGTATGTTTGCAGGCATAGGAGCGGTAATCAATGACCACCCTCCTATGAAGACAATGCTTGATATTGCAGGTTCCGTCAAGGTGTGGGCGGTTGCAATAGCACTCGGGGGGACGTTTTCATCTTTTCAGATAATTGAAAAAGGGCTTTTCCGGGGAGAAATAAGGTCGATAGCCAAGCAGGCTGTATATGTACTTGCAGCCGTAACAGGTGCGAATTCCGGATTGAATTTTGTAAAGCTGCTGCAAAGGTCAGGGGAGCAGTGGCTTAAATGAGGAGAAGAGCCAGGGCATATTACCATACCCTTACAGCAGGTGTTTTGACAGGATTTATTGCAGGAATTGCGGTGACAGGCTGTCTCCTCTCTTCAAGAGTAGACAGCTACCATGCAAAAATAAGGCAGCTTGAAAACGTCATAGAAGATAAAGACAGCAGGCTTAACAAGCTTGAGGAATCAATAAACGAAATAAGCAGGAAGAAGTACCTGCTAAAGGACGTGGAGGTGTATCCTGTATATGAAGGAAATGAGCTTGACAGGATAGAGTTTGAAAAGCACATAGAAGAAAAATACCGCCACCTGATAGGACAGGAAGTTACCAATATTGATATCGAACTCGCTGCTGCTGTTATAGACAAAAGAATATTTATCCTGGATAGAAGGCAGTACAGGCTGAAGGTTGAAAAAATACTGCTTGCTGAAATAATGAAAATTTGGACAAGTGTTACTGAAATCGAGGAATGAGCAGTAAAAAAGATACAGGGTGATGCCAATGCAGAGCAGTGAATGCACAAATCATTATGAGAGTGCACGCAGGATGGGCATAAGGGAGTACCGGAAGAATGTAATCACCGGCCATCCGGGCTATCTCAACTCGCTGGACGGGCTCTTAAACAATGTTGAGATTATATCCGAACAGGACCTTGGAAGTGTTGAAATACCACTGCATAAGATCATAGGAACAAGGTCACGCTCCAGGAGCAGGTCTTTTGCATCTAATTTTATGCCTCTTCTTGCTTCAACAAGCGAATTTGCGGCAAAATGGACAAGTCTCTGCAGTGCACATCTT
>CAYYGK010000076.1:0-10651 GCA_964471145.1 uncultured Eubacteriales bacterium
GTGTGGAGGGTTTGAATAAGCTTATTGTTAGGAGCAATTTATGGAACGTAAGATAAATAGAGTTTCGGGCAAAAAGCAGATAACTATACCACAGAAATATTTCAGTAAAAAAAAGCTCCTGCCATGAATGGACTGATCGGTGAGGCAGACAGCATTGCAAAGGGTGAAAAAAAGGGTGCAACCATGGCGGATATCTTTGGGGCGGAGGACAAATAGATGTGCGAAATCCGTTTCACGAGAACCAATTACGAAATTATTTATAAAGAGATATATGAAGCAGATGCAGTGAAAATACTTTGGTTCGCTGTTGTTTGATATGGTAATTAAAGAACATTTTATATCATTCGGAGCAAAATACATGGAGGTATACTATAGAGTTTGGTAATTATTAACTCATGTCCTGTTTTTTGAATATGCAAGCAGCAGAATATTGCCAATGTGTTTTCTGAAAATAAGAAATATTGATACGGGAAGCACTGCTACAAGAAGGTCATATCCCAGTATTGTATTAAATGAGAAGCCGGGGCCTCTTTTTCCCATCATCTGATGTATCAGCATCATAGGTGGAAACATTTGCGGGCTTCTGGTAAACAGCATCATGGGGAACAGGCTGTTCCACATAACGATAAAATGAAGCAGTGCCAGTAAAAAAGCAGTTTTCACAAAGCTGAAATCTTCTGCATTGTCGTGTAATGATGTATTCTTTGCGGCTGCCAGGCCAAGAACCAGACTGCCGGCAATGGGGAAAAGATAGTAAAGCACAAAACAAAGATATGTGTCTATCAGGTAAAGGTTCTTTATAAAAAGGAAATTGTGAATGCCTGCAGAACCGGCAATAAGCAATAATATCAATACAATCCTGGTAAATGTGCCAAATCCGCCTTCCATGCCTGCACATCTGCCAAGTATGAGCATAATGCCAAATCCCAGAGAAGCTGTTATTCCAAAAACCAATACGTAAATAAAATACTGTCTTGAAAAACTGACGGGCAGGGACGGCAGACCCGAGGCTATTCCCGTAATGCCATTGTACAGCAGCGGCTTGAATACAAATGCAGTCATAAAAACAATATATATTACAGGGGCGATAAGACCTGCATTGATGTAGCGTTGCGAAGGGCTGTCCTGAGACTGAAGGAAGCATGCCTTTTTTTGTCTGTACAATGAATGCATTACAAGGTAAGCTGCTGCTGCCATTATTGAATGGACAAAGAATTGTAACAGCCAGATGACCTGTGATTCACCGGCTTTCATCATCATGATGCCGCTTTTATAATATAAATGGTCCAGCGTACTTCCCGATTTATAAACCAGGGGATTAATGATAGTATTGAGTATATCAAAATCGGTTGACAGGATAAAAGTTATCTGGACAATGAAAAAAAGCAGCGGAGCCCTCAGGATTGTAAAAGAGCCTTCTCTCTGCCTGGTTTTTAATATAAATAGGGTGGGGATACCAACAAATTTTATTGTGTTCAATGAGGCGTAAACAAAAGGGAAGAGTTTTGTGTCCATAAGAACAGTCGTACCCTCAAACCATTTAAAGGCTGTATGTGCTGTTACAGTTCCGGGTATGAACAAGGGTATCAGTATCAGCGTCAGAAAAAAATTTTGAAGTCTGCGGTTTATTTTTGCCAGTGATAAAGCCAGAATAAAAGACAGTACGCCAATTGAAAAAATATAAATAAGATTTAGCCTTATGGTGCTGGCTAGTGCACTGCTGAATTCAAGAGAGTTAAGTACCTGTGTGAAGTTTCTAAGTCCCACATAGCTGCTCCCATGGATACCTTTAAGCACTTCAAATCTTTTAAACGCCAGTTCTATACCATTTAAGAAGGGGATTCCTTTTACAAGTATTATTAGCGTTAGAATAATGCTCCCACCAGCTATAATGCCGATGTTGCTGCCTTTTTTTTCTGTATTCATAATATGATTCTCCCCATGTTATTGTCACCTGCGTTTATTATACAGGAATTGTTTTCAGAATAAAATGGTTTTCATGCAAAATGCAAAAGCAAAATATGCTATAATTAACAGCATAATCTGGAATTGCTGGGGTGTAAGATGGATTACAAAAAATACTGGAATAATGTGTATAGCAGGTACGATTCCAAAAAGCCTGAATATGATAACTGGCTGGACAGGTATGAAAACCTGATAGTTAAAGCAAAAGATATGCCAATAATTGACCTGGGGTGCGGGAAAGGCAATAACTCGTTATACCTGGCAGAACGGGGCTGCAAGGTTATTTCATGTGACATCTCCGAGGTTGCTCTGGATAATGTCAGCAAGTATGTACCTCAGGCATACATAAAATGCCTTAACATGCTTGAGGGGCTGCCTTTTAAAGAATCTTGCACGTATTTAGTCATTGCAGACTTGTGCCTGCACTACTTTTGCTTGAAAGATACACGATTTATTATAAATGAAATACAAAGGGTATTAAGACCCGGGGGGTACCTGCTCTGCAGGCTAAACTCAATAAGGGATTACAACCACAAGGCAGGCGGGGGAGAGATAATTGAGGAGTCATACTATAGGGTGGATGACGGCAATACCAAGAGGTTTTTTGATGAAGAAGCGATAAAAAAGCTGTTTGAGGACTGGCAAATCAGATATCTCCGTGAATACGAGATGTTAAGATATGAATATCCAAAGATGCTGTGGGAGGTTGCCGCAAATAAGCAGGATATTAGAAACATACAATGAAAACTGCATAACAGGAGATAGTGACCACCTGTATACAAGGCTCAGCCTGTCAATGAAAAAAGCCGGGAAGATAGACATTGCAGTGGCATTTCTGATGGAGTCCGGAGTCAGGTTGCTTGAGGAAGACTTCCGGGATGTGTTAAAAAGAGGTGTCCCTGTAAGGCTTTTATGCGGCAACTACCTGGGTATCACACAGCCGCATGCCCTGTATCTGCTTAGGACAATTTTTGGAGAAAAACTGGATTTAAGATTCTATAACGTTCCCGGCAAATCATTTCACCCTAAGGCTTACATGTTTACATATGAAGAAGGCGGAGAGATATTCCTTGGCTCTTCCAATATATCAGGAACAGCACTTACCAGCGGCATTGAATGGAATTACAGAATAGATTCCAGAAGAAGCCATAAGGATTATTGGCATTTCATAAGAACGTTTGAGGATCTTTTGCTGAATTCAATTAAAGCAGATGATGATGTATTGCGGCAGTATTCAAGGAGCTGGAAAAGGCATAAATTGATTGCAGATATTGAGATGCAAGAGAGCCGTAAAGAGTATAATACTGCTGGAAGTGAAGTTATAAGCTTTCCAAGACCAATGGGCGCACAGATTGAAGCGCTGTATGAACTTGAAAAATCGAGACTGGAAGGCTGGAAGAAAGGTATTGTAGTGGCGGCAACAGGAGTGGGCAAGACATATCTGGCTGCATTTGACTCCCGAAACTATGAAAGGATACTTTTTGTTGCTCACAGGGATGAAATACTCAGGCAGGCTGAAAGAACCTTTAAATATGTGAAACCTGAAAGCTCTACCGGGTTTTTCACAGGCGAAATAAAGAATACCGGCTGTGATATCTTGTTTGCAACAGTACAGACTCTTGGAAACCCGGACTACCTCAACGATTATTTTTTCAGCAGTGATTACTTTGACTACATTGTTATTGATGAGTTTCACCATGCTGTTGCAGGGAGTTATGCAAATATTTTAAAGCATTTCAGTCCGGAGTTTCTTCTGGGACTTACTGCCACACCGGAGAGAATGGACAACAAGGATGTATTCAGCCTTTGTGATGACAATATCATATATGAAGTGAGACTCAAAGAGGCAATAAACAAGGGCTGGCTTGTTCCTTTCAGGTATTACGGCATATATGATTATACAACCGACTATGATGATATAGACTATTCCAGGGGGAAGTATGATAAAAGGCAGCTGGAGAAGGCATTAAGTGCAGCAAGCCGGGCCAGGCTTGCATTAAGCCACTATAGAAAATTCAGCAGCAAAAGGGCACTGGGTTTTTGTTCTACAAGAAGGCATGCGGTATTTATGGCTGAGTATTTCAGCAGCATGGGGGTTAAATCCTGTGCAGTTGTCAGCGGTATTGATTTCAGGGGTGAAGAAAAAGAAAATAGTTGTGTACTGGACAGGAAGGATGCTGTTGAAAAGCTGGTGAAAGAAGAAATCAATGTAGTGTTCTCAGTTGATATGTTCAATGAAGGACTGGATGTTAGACAGATAGATATGGTAATGTTCCTAAGACCTACAGAATCAACAACTGTCTTTCTGCAGCAGCTTGGGCGGGGCCTGAGAAAGGCCAGGAGCAAAAAGTATCTGAATGTACTTGACTTCATTGGGAATTATAAGGGCATGGTTTTCCTTCCGCATATCGTAAGCGGGGACAGCCGGAAGATAAGTGAAGCCCGAAGCACTTATGCTTCCGGTGAGTATGAGCTGCCCGACGGGTGTTATGCGGACTTTGACCTTAAGATTATTGACCTTTTCAGGATACAGGATGAAAACTTAAAGAGTCTGAAAGATAAAGTAACTGATGAATATTACAGGATAAAGGAATTGCTTTCTAAAAGACCCTATCGGTTAGATATATATAGATATATTAAAGATGACCTGTACAATACAATACGTAACAGGAGGGATTTAAACCCGTTCCGTAATTACCTGTCCTTTCTGGACAGCCTGGGAGAACTAAACAGAAACGAAAGTATTCTTGTTGATACTATTGCACATGCATTTCTTGTTGAGATCGAGAATACCAGCATGACAAAGACGTATAAGATGCCGGTACTGCTTGCTTTCTATAACGGGGGCAGCATTAAGCTCAGTGTAAATGAAAATGAAATATCTGAAAGTTTCAGGCAGTTCTATTCATACAGCACGAATGCCATAGACCTTTTAAGGCATGAAAGCACAAAGGATTTTGGCAACTGGGACAATAAAAAGTTTGCAAACCTTGCGAGAAATAACCCTGTAAAATATTTTGCACAAACGTCATCTCAATTTTTCAATACAAATGGTGGAACATTCAACCTGACGGAAGAACTACAAAAATTTTTTGATAATGAAGCATTCATTGAACACTTTAAAGATGTGATTGACTTAAGGACAAGGAAATTCTACAGGGAGATACTCAGAAACAAATAATACTGTTATAATAATATCAAAAGGAGAGTAATATATTCTGTTCAAAACGAGACAACAAAAGAGTCTGTGATATGAACCTTGTAAAAGCAGCCTATCAATTCATAAGAAGATAGGCAAGAGATGGTGGGAGACAAGGGTTGAGGGCTGAAAGGGGTGATGATTTGAAAAGAATATTTGATATTTCTATGGATGTTTTTCCTGGTATGGTTACATATCCCGGCGATCCCCCAGTTGAATTTGTTGAAAAGTACAGTATTGATAAGGGTGATTTGTACAACCTGTGGGTGATGAGTTTCGGTTCACATACAGGCACACATATTGATGCCCCCAGGCATTTCATCCATGACGGCAAGACAGTGGATGAAATATCTGCTGAGTACTTTGCAGGCAGGGCGAAGGTAATACAGATAAAGAATACCCGGTGCATAACTGCAGATGAATTGGAAGGGCATGAAATAGAAGAGGGCGACAGGGTGCTTTTCAAGACAGCAAATTCCAAAAGGAGCTACAAAACGTTTGTCAAAGATTATGTGTACCTTTCTCCTGCTGCGGCTGAATATCTTGTACAGAAAAAGGTCAGGCTGGTGGGTATTGATGTGCTTTCCATCGAGAACCCCAGCGGAGAAAGGCCGGATGCACATTACGCCCTGCTGGGCAATGAAATTGTTGTGCTTGAGGGGCTTGTCCTGAGGGAGGTTCCTCCCGGCCAATATGACTTTTATGCACTGCCTTTGAAAATCAGGGGGGGCAATGGAAGTCCGGTTAGAGCCATCCTTATATCGCTGGACTAATGTATGCAATGACAGGGGGATTGTTTTTTATGAGCAGTACAGATTATGCAAAGAAACTGGGCAAGGAAAAGCTCAGGGACATGTATTACAAAATGCACCTTATCAGGAATTTTGAGAACAACATATTCTCACTTTACAGTAAGGGAAAATGCTCATGACTATGTATATGGTGGTAAAAAAGTTACCTATAGTGAGTTTATGCAGATTTATGAAAACTCCACTCAGAGGATGGAGTTCATAAACGGGGGAATTCATCTGCTTTCTTCACCATCCAGCTTTTATCAGGATATACTGGGATATCTTTATATCCTGTTTGATAAATATTTTAAGGGTAAGCCCTGCAAAGTGTATCTTGCACCTTTTGATGTTCACTTCTACAAAAAGGACCTTCCAGAGCCTGATGTAATGCAGCCCGATATTACAGTGGCTTGTGACTATGAAACAACGATAGACGAAAAGGGAAAATATATGGGAATTCCTTCACTGGTTGTTGAAATACTGTCGTCAGGAACAAGGAGCAAGGATATGGTAGACAAGCTTAACTTATATGCTCTCTGGAGTAAAGGAATACTGGATTGTTGATATAAAGAACAAAAGTGTCTATGTATATGGCTTTGTGGATTATTCCGTTGATGTCATGAAATCCTACAGTACAAATGATATTGCTTGTTCATTTAGTTTTGATGCATAAAAATGTGATGCCAAAGGGTTGTTTAATGCCATTTGACCCCACAGTAATTGGATTAAAAAGAATCCTTGATATCTCTCCATAATACCGGTTTGTGTCACACAAAAAAATGATTATCTATCCCGACTCTATGGTCATTGACATCAGAATATATGAGGTTGCAGACAGTAGTCCTTGTCTGTGTAAAATATACCAGGCAATGCCAGTTGTGTATTGAGACTAACGTCTCGCTGGCAAACGTGCTTAGCAACCAAAAAGAATGGCTCGGTGCGAGCCTTCGGGGATGGGTGAGGTTACGAACCCAGTAGAACCGAGAAGCCATCATCTTCTTCAAGTGGTGGTAGTTCACTGATACAGCAATGCGACTGTTTTATCCTAATACGGCATCCTCTCTCCTTTATAGTTTATAAACCATCCTGCATCTTTGCCGATTTCCTTTTGCATTGTGATGATTTCGTAAATCTCATCTGCCGTCTCTTCAGGTTCAATCAATGCTGTAGTCCTTCCCATTTCGGTATTCATTCTGCCCGGATGCATAGCATAAATTCTAACATCATCAACAGTCGCCTGCATGATACCCACAACTTTGTTTGCAGCCGCTTTTGATATGGAATAAGCCGAAAACACTTTGCCGTTAGCTGACAGACATCCCGCTTCCGATGTAACTGCTATCATAAATGAGTTGCCGTTTTTCTTAACAATAGGGTAAAATGCCTGAAAGACAGATATCACACCAATCGCATTCACATTTAATGATTTATGTATATCAACCATGCTTATATTCAGCAGATCCAGTGTTCTGTCAGCATCAGTCAGTATACCGGCTACACATACTACTGCGTCAACTAAACCATATACATCCCGAATTTCACTTGCGTTTTTAAGCATCAACTCATGGTCAGTTACATCCGTGGTAAACCGTAACAGATTTTGTTCATGCAGTGCTATTAAATCTTTATAATCCCTGCAAACACTTTCAGACACACAGCCTGCAGCAACCTGGTGTTTATTTGCCAGGAATTTTTTTACTAATACAAGCCCCAAACCTTGATCTGCTCCAATTATTGCAATATTCATACAAACCTCCATTCCGCCACTAACGCCGGTGGCACAAATAGTAAAGAAAAAGTGAGTCTTTCTCTCCAAATAGAATATAATGCGTATACACTGTAGGCAGCAATTCCAATAAAACAGTAGATGTAAAACCTTCAACTGTTGTTATAGTTTTCAAGTAGTTCAATCATTGTCTTTAACCCATCACAGGCTGACAAATAAGCATATCTACCATTTGCATCGCCGTATTCGCCTTTTTGAACCAACTCCATCCCAAACTCCCGGCAAGCCTTGATTTTACCTGCCATTCCTTTTACACAAAAAGCGATATGATGCATTCCCTCCCCTTTCACATCCAGAAACTCTTGCCATACGGAAGGTTGCCCATTTGGCTCTATTAATTCAAGCTGAAAGTTATCGTTAACATCAAAGAAAGTTATCAGGCAATTAGCTTTTGGAGCCATTTTGTTTTTGTACTCAGTTTGAGTTACCTCAAAACTTCCAGCATTGAAAACCACAGGTTCTTTTAATCCTAAGAATTTAGCAAACATCGCTTTTGTCTTATAAATATCTTTTACGACAAACCCAACATGTGTTATTATGTTTGTCCCTATTACTCCTGCCATTGATTTATTCTCCCATCGTTTACGATAAATTAATATTTTCCTATGTTTCATACTAACATATAGGAATTACAGTTTCTCTAATTCTTGTCCGGGATTCTTAAGTAAGTCTTTTATATGGTCTGTATAATCAGCTTTGTCCTTAATATTCAACTCAACACCCAATGCCTCTTTTGTATCGACAAAAGAATACGCACCACTGGGGTAGTAACCTACATGATATGGTCCATTTGCCCCAATCTGCTTTAAGACTTCGTAAGCTTCTGCACGGTTGTTAGTTATAAACCCCATATGTTGGAACCCTTCACCATGCTTATCCAAATGGTCTTTCCATGGGCTGTCACCTTGACCAGGTTGTATTATTTCTAAAACTATATTATCCAGTACAATTACAGATAACATGCAATCAGAATAATCCCCGGCTTTACCATTCGTATAAGCAGGAATCTCTGTTGGTTTTGGAAGATTCCATATTTTTGGCTTGTCAATCCCTAAAACCAAAGTCCAGTTGTTAACTGTTCTTTGAATATCTTTTACTATGATTGCTATATGGCAGACAGTTCTTGTCCCTATTGACATAATAACCTCCTATTCTAATGTAATCACCTTTGTGATAAGCGCGCATAACAACACTTGTAGGACAACCTTTGAGTACAGATTATTGTTACCATAAAGCACATACTCTTATTTTCAAGTCAAAATTCATTTTGCAAGTTATCCAGCCAGTGTTTAAATACGTAACCGGGGGTTTGTCTTATTAATCATGATCTCGCTTGTATTCTAGCATAGACAGAAGAAAAACGCAAGAATAATCGAACTCTCATGGTAGTCAAATATTTGCTAGAATTGCCTCAACAGTATATGGTTCCTTCCTTGTAAGCTTTATCTCAATATTGATTTGTGAGGTGGAGGCATAAGTCTTGATATTGGACTCAACCCATTCCTTTTGAGTTTCATTCATAAACAGTTTTACATAACAGGCCTGCAGGTCATATACTTCAGTGGTCCATCCGCTCCCATCCTGTATAATCTCCTTGCGCCCGGTAACGGGAATAGAAACCAGCTGCCCGGGGCAGTATTCATTCAGTGCCTTTTCAATACAATTCTTCTCAGCATGTCTGGAAGGTATCTGCCACATGGATTCATTGCCAACATCTGCCAGGGTTGTTTTACAGACCTCATGGAGCGGCCCCTCAAAAGATACTGATTCGGCTTTACCGTTTTCTTCACAGTGCAGTATGCTCTGCAGTTCAGCCACACTATCGGCGGTTTTGTTTTTCCACTTACCGAATTTACCGGTTTTGCTGTCATAGGTGTTTTTATCCAGTATTATTCCATGGTCATCCGGAGTTTCAGATGAGACAGTCTCCTCCATGCTGGTATTCCAGCATTTGTCTCTCCAACCTTTAAATCTGTTGTTCTTTATTGAAGCAGAACCAAGGACATGGCCTCCGCGGTCCATTGCCCGGAACTGGATACAGTTGTGATTGTCAGCAAAAATATTATTTAAAACAGTGTTTCCCCCATTGAAGCCGCTTTCGCAGATACCCAGACCACAGGCAAGATTACTGTAGAAAGTATTATTTATAAATGTACCTGAGGGATTCCCCTCGTTCATGAATCCCATTCCTGACCACCATGCATCGTGAAATGAACTGTCGCCATAGTTTTTATGGCACTCTCCTGCATGATTACCAAAAAAAGTGCAGTTTTGTACTGTAAAACCGGCGTTGTCCCAATCCAGCCAGAATCCTGCCCCATTGTTGTCATAGCTTATGATACCATCAATCAGCATATTGTCCGTAAACATATATTTAAGAGCTCCTGCGTGCCATCCCATGTCATGGTTCAGTGTATTACAGCGCCTTATAACCGTATCCCTGATGACATGGTTTTTCATGCTTTTCTCAGATGTTCCCCAGCTCCATACCGAATTGACTTTCATATTCTCGAAAACACATCTCAGGATTGCCGTATCGTCCACATCCACCCCTTTACCTTTCCGGTTGAGTATTATACCGACTCCGCATTTTGTAAACCTGCAGTCCTCGATCCTCCAGCCTTTCGCAGCCAACACGGCTGCATTGGCCTCCGGGCCATCGTCATCCAGCGGTGTATCCCTGAACCATATACCCCTTATGGTAATGTACCGGGTTGAATTCCCGGAAGCATATCTGATCAAATTGGAAACATTTTTGTTCATTATGGCTCCCCAGCGCTTTGCAGATTCAAATACAATGGAAGCTTCAGCGGTTCCTGAATTCGTGATTGTCACACTTTCCTCATAAACACCCGGCAGTATTCTTACCGTATCACCTGCAACTGCTGAATCAGCGCCCTTCTGTATTGT
>CAYYGK010000076.1:10661-11745 GCA_964471145.1 uncultured Eubacteriales bacterium
AAGGCGTTTCCTTTGTTCCCGGGCTGCTGTCGCTGCCATATATTGAAACCCAGTATGCTTTATTACCCATGTAAACCTCCTGTTGTCATAAAATCAACCACCTGATTTTTACGATACAAGAGGACTGCCCCCGGTTAGCACCTCCAGTGACAGCCCACATACGATTTGTAACTAAATATCAGTTATACGGATCAAAGGATCCCAAATCCTGTTTCGCTTTTTCATACAATCCCAGAATTTCCTCAACAGCTTTATCGTATCCCTTTGCCTTGATGTCATCCTTGGCCTTCTGTATCTGGACCATGCACTCGTCCTCTGTTTTAGCAAGAATGATTTTTGCAATCTGTACTTTCATGTATTCGTCAACCTGTGACATAATCTTTTTGGTGTCATCACTTGGCTGCCCTACCATTTTATCAAATACCCAGCTCTTGGTCCAGGTATCAATTTTACCCTGCTCGATAAAATCATATTGGGCCTGCCCGAGGTATTTGTATTCCTTACCGTTTTTCTCTCCCCAGTATTTGAGATAGTCCTTGTCAACCTGCAGCAAATTGGTACCTTTCAGGTGTTCAGAATTTGTAATACTTACCGGGAATCCGTCTGATGCCAGATGTGATGAGTCCAGGCCGGTAAAAATATTGTACATCCCTACGCCTTCCTTGTTATTATAATCAGGATCGTTTTTTACACCATCCAGATATTCTTCGGTAGGTGCAGGTTTCCCGTCAACAACATCCCAGTGCTTTCCTTTAACTCCACTCCAGAGGAGTCTTGCACCATCACTTGAGTAGAAAAAGTCAAGAAGTTGCAGGGCTCTTTCAGGATAGTTAGTATTCTTAGAAATTGAATGAGGATAATTTGCACCCCATCCGACAGGTTGATCACTTGCTATTATTCCACTCATATACGGCAGACCCGTCATAACATACTCGAACCCTTCTCCCGGGCGTCCGGTTGCCTCTATGCTCTGGTTTATCCATCCCGACTGCCAGCTTGCATGAACCATCAGTACCTGACCCGCTTTGGCCTTTTCACCGTACTGGTCATACTTCATTGTGAATGCTTCTGTATCTAATAATCC
>CAYYGK010000077.1:0-10661 GCA_964471145.1 uncultured Eubacteriales bacterium
ATAACTGCTCCCCATCCGGCATTCTGGTATAAATTAGATAGAACATAAATTGTCTTGAACCATTCCGGCTGCCCCATGAAGTAAACAGCATTTCCGCCAAACATCTTAATTACATGATTTATTATTCCTGACTGGGGTGATAGAAATAAGAGTATCATGCCTACCATTATTACTTCCGAAATAAAATAAGGCGCAAAGGTAACCGTCTGCACCAGTTTTCTCAGCCATGCATGTCTCAACTCGTTTATCATAACTGCAAGTGTAATAGAAGCGGGAAACATTACAATAATGTTATACGCGCTTATACTAAAAGTATTTTTAAGAAGGGTCCAGAAATTTGATGAATTAAAGAAGTGTATGAAGTTTTCTAGACCAACCCATGGGCTTCCCGTAATACCCATGGATGGAATGAATTTTCTAAATGCTATCTGCACACCATACATCGGACCGTATTTAAAAATTAAATAATACAGCAGAGGCGGCAATAGTATCAAGTATAAATCATAGTTCTTTTTTATTCTTAAAAGAACCCGCGTATTGCCTTTTCCCCATTTCATCTTTAAATGATTAGTTATGGTCTCCATCTAAGCTCCTCCCTGTTATGGGACTATTTTAGCATCTGCTATGCATTCACGAAAATAACTAATATTCCATATTGGTATATATAATTCTACAGTTTGAAAGCCATGTTATTAAAGGAAGTTTTCATTTTATCTCTATGTATAGCAAGTGCGGATATACAATATTCTACCCCATTTACAAATTTCCACTCAGACAACAGTTTCATTTATGATAAATCTTAGCAAACCGCACTTCATTTCAATGAGGTGATTAATGTAGTAAAGAAACAAAAAACAATTTTTTTGCACAGCAAGATATTTCAGATATCATATTGAGATTATACACATTTTTATTGACCTGTTTTATATGTGAATTTCTTGTATTTGTATGGGCTTATTCCCTCTATTTGTTTAAACTTACGTGTAAAACTGGCAACTGTTCCATACCCTACTTTTTTAACAAGTTCTTCGAGGCTTGCATCGGTCATATGAGAAAGTTCCTTGAATTTATCCACCCTGACTCTTGCTATATAGTCTGATAAATTGTATCCTGTTGTTTCCTTGAAATATCTGCTTAGATATTTGTAGGAATACCCCATTTTATCAGCTATTTCATTAATGGACAGGTTATAGTTATGATAGTTCTCATTTATGTAATTAACAATTTTTTTCATCATTTCCTCTTTGTTTTTACTTTGGGTGTCGCTGAAACAAGCTGCAATATTGTCAATTATACAGTAAAGTTCGTTTTTGAATGTGTCAACATCATTGGTTTCAGACAACATTACGATATCCATGTAACTGATTTGATGTTCTATTGAATAAAGTGATAATTCCCTTGCGACACGAAATATTGTATGTATGATATCAAAACAGACACATTTAATAACCAGTGGATCCGCTGTTTTGTTCGATACTTCCTCAAACATTTTATTGACAAGGGTCTTCGCTTTGGAAACATTGTTCTCTTTTAATCTTAAATCAAGTTCGGACAACCACTTGTTTATATCCCAGATATTCATAAGTTTTTCATTTTCCTCATCCGCAAAAACTACACTGTCTGTTTGCTGAATGGCGCTGTTTACCGTTATATTTGCATATAGTAATGTCTTGCCTATTTTATTAATATTATTGCATTCAGTACCACATACAACTTTAATACTTTTGAAATCAATCTGCTCAATAAATTGTTTTATATGTTTCTTTAAATCCGTTTCAGCCATATTATCATAATTTAATAGAAATACTGTTTTTTCCTTTATATAAAGATTAAATACGTTAACATCGTTCTTGCTGATGAAGGTATCTGAAAAAGTCCTGCATAATTTTTCGTGTGCCTGTATGATTGTTTCACTTGATTCATTATTCTGAAGTTCAAAATGAACTATTACAACTCTGTACCTGCTATAAACCTCTTTAAAACCCAATTCTTTTGCGATAGCCTTGAATTCCTCCGGTCCTTCAATTTGTCCTGAAAAGACATTTTTAAGAAAATGCTTTTTTAGCACTGTCTTGATGGAAACTAGTTCTGTCAACAATTTGTTATTTGATATGAAGACGTCCTCAATAGCGCTGCTTATAGATTGAACATTGCTTTTTATAAGCTTCGTGTGCAGATAAGTCTCAACTTTATTTTTCAGATTGGCCAATGGTTTATAATTCATACACATACAGAAAACAATAAAGACTATCCCTATAAGTACTATGACAGCCATATACCAAGCAAACTGCAATATGATTCCAGTCAGTTTATTCATTACATCGTTAAAGGATGTAACTTTAACATATAACCATCCTGTTATTTGAGATACTCTGTATGAAGCAAGATATCTTGTACCGTTGATATGAATCATTTCCCATCCGTTACCATCAATGCGGTTTATTAACTCCATGAAGCCTGTATCTCTGCTTATTGAATTATCAGTCATTATCAGGTTCTGTCTGTTTCTATTGAATATAAACATATCCATAGCAGTATTTTCATCTTTGTTCCTGATTGTATCATATATGTTATCCTTATCGATCAGGTATATTATTTTCAAATAGGAAGAGTTTGGTATGTAATAATGTATAACCCCGTTGTATGGTTTTGCAGTAGGGATTTTTATTTCTGATATATCCCATGCAAATTCATCCTCCGAGCATTGTATGTAGTCAAAGAAATAATTGTTGCTTCCATGTGTCAAGGAATAAATCGTGGAAGCTCCGTATACTTCCAGGTTGCAGTCAAAAAATAGCATGATATCATCAATAAAAGCATTAGCGGATCTTTTTTCCCTGAGGGTTTTTATTCCTTCAAGGCGTTTGAACGGGTCATTATTTAGAAAGTAACCATTTAGGTTGTAATTGAAGGGAAAAGTCGAAGAATCATGAAGCATATCCGCAAATTCCTCGTCTATTCTTTCACTTATCTGTAACAGGATGTGACTGTCATTTATTATTACTTCCTTCTTCAAAACGTCAATAAACTCCGTAATGAAAAAAACGCTTATTATAAGAACCGGCAACATCAATAAAACAATATATGAAAAGAGATATTTTACGAAAACGCTCTGCCATCTTGAGGATTTATCATACATTTAAACCACACATCCCCTTTTGAATTTTATGAGAGCTAATACAAACAGTATCCTGTGACTATATTACTACCTCTGAATTAATTATATCAGCATGTAAAAAAGTAATCAACTATCTACAGGCAACACTTGGCAACACTGTGTTTTCTTCAATAATTGGCTAATTGGCACATGCTTACCGCCAAATATTAGAGCCAATTACCTCAAAAAAATCCTTGCAAACACATTGGAGTCCCTGAAATTGATTATTAGTAAAGCCCTTTTTTCAGCTCAAGCATTTCAGGATACCTGGTATCCTCATCCCCTATATCATCCTTAAGTTTTTTAAGGGATACTTTAATTTCAGCAATGACATCCGTATATGCAGGGTCATCATAAGCATTTCTTTCCTCTCCGGGATCCTTTTTAAGATCATAGAACTCCCATCCTTCAGGTGTAGGATAATGAACTGCTCCGGATGCATCAAGGGGCAGCCCATAAAAGTACACGAGTTTATACTCCTTTGTCCTTATACCATAGTGTGCCGGATTGTCATGATGTGCCATATGCATCCAATATCGGTTATACACAATATTTGGCCAGTCGGCAGGTTCATCCCCCCTAAGGACATCCCTGAAGCTTTCACCCTGCATAGTCACAGGAGTTTTTATCCCTGCATAATCCAGCAGTACAGGTGCAAAATCAACATTGCTTACAATGCTGTCCATAACCGCACCAGCCGGTATTTCTGCCGGATACCTGACAACAAGCGGCATCCTCATAGCCTCATCAAAAATCCACCTTTTGTCTATATAGTCGTGCTCCCCCAGGAACATACCCTGGTCCGACGTATAAATTACAACAGTGTTCCCGGCAAGACCGTTTTTATCAAGGTAGTCAAGCAGCCTTCCAACGTTGTCGTCAATTGCTTTGACAGTCCTCAGATAGTCTTTCAGGTACTTCTGGTATGCAGCCTTCGTACGCTGTTTCGAATTCATTCCGCTAACATCCAGTTGGCCGGTGGGATAGTCAGGGTCGGTCATCATTTTGACATAATTTCTTCTCAGGTTGCTGTCTGACACAGTGGTTCCATAATCTCTTGACCCGTCAGACCTGTGGAATTTGTCCTCCCAAAGGTTTTCCGGCTCCGGTATCTCCACTCCGTCAAAAAGATGTTCGTCCCTTGGGTGATACTCAAAAAAATCATGCGGCGCCTTGTGGTGGCACATCAAGGCAAAGGGTTTGGATTTGTCCCTTTTTTCCATCCATTCTATGCACATGTCCGTTATAATGTCCGTAACATAACCCTTATGCATGTCACCATCAGGATATTCGCTGCCTGACCATTCACAACCCTTATCAATAAACTCAGGGTTGAAATATTTCCCTTGGTTTGGAAGAACACAGTAATCACCAAACCCACCCGGTTTTGTATGAAGGTGCCATTTCCCAAAAAGTGCAGTCTCGTACCCCGACCTGCTGAGTACCCGGGGATAGGTGTCAATCTCCGGGTTCAGGCTGTCAAAAAGAGTCCTCACACCGTTTGTATGAGAGTACTGCCCAGTAAGTATACTGGCTCTGCTTGGAGTACATATGGCATTGGTGCAGTGGCAGTTTTCCATCCTGCATCCTTCATTTGCGATTCTGTCTATATTGGGTGTTTCAAATACCGATGACAGCCTTGACTTGTAGCTGCTTATTGCATTTGCAGCATGGTCATCTGATACTATAAATAATATATTAGGTTTTAGAATTAATTGCTTCCTCCTTTACTCCAGAATAAGCAGTGCATGTCCGTCAAGTACTGTGACCCTTGTATGTACATAACCATCCCTGTATTCATATTTCAGGTCCTTCTCTTTTGGAGCAAGATAAACTCTTTCAGGCTCCTTTTCAGCTTTTACTGATATGGGCATATCTACTATGGGAAATGCATCTTCAACAATATCAAGATTTTCTGCCCTGCGTTCAGGATAAAAACTTATAAGATGTATTATTAATGTATTGTCCTTCCTTACTACTGTTGTTTCCAGCTTGCTTGGGCCTTCATCCTTTATTATGGGGCAAGGAAGCAGAAGTTCAATGCAGTTATTCAGGAGAATTCTGTAATTGGGTGATGCATGTTTCCCATATGCTTTTAGTATGGGAACAGAGAAGGTAATTACTTTTCCATTCCTTACAACAGCTGAGTATTCCGACAGCTTTTCTTCAGGTGTGTACTCATGTCCCGAAAAGTGATTAAATGTCCTTTCAAAATACGGCTCTCCTACCTTGACCAGGCTTTCTGCTCCATTGTCAGGTGTCATGCGGAAGCCCTTTTCATACATTACATATCCATAATCCGCAAGACCTTTTGACACTTTTGTTTCTGCATGGAGAAATGTGTGTGTATAGGGGCTTTCCCCATGT
This sequence comes from uncultured Eubacteriales bacterium, assembly GCA_964471145.1. Lineage (GTDB taxonomy): Bacteria > Bacillota > Clostridia > Acetivibrionales > STF1-152 > CAYYGK01. The sequence continues at coordinate 5,525 of CAYYGK010000077.1, forward strand.
ACAATTATACCCTGTTCGTCAAGAACCGGCCTGTTTTGGTCATCCAGAGCCACAGGCCCGCATAGTATAAGGGATCCTCCCTGTTTTACATAAGCCTTTAGCTTTTCTTTTAACTTAAAGTCAATTTTGGCAGTCTCCGGTAGTATAACCAGTTCGTATTTATCCAAATCATCTGAAGGAGGAACAACGTCAAACTGTTTCCGAAGCTGCTGAAGTGCTCTTGTTGCTCCAACACCTGCATCACCTGGCCTGTCACCCATTTCCGGAACTGCCAGCAAAGCAATCTCACTGACCAGTTCAGCACCTTCCACATAAGGTTCACAGGCTTCTATATAACTGTAAACCTTGCCTATCAGGTCATATACAGCTTTTGACGGTTTGCCTGAAGGGTGAAGAAGATCACCCACGCCATTGGTCATCCCCTGACTTAAAATCTGGCAGCATTCGTACTTGAGTGCCATTTCGGATTTCAATGAAGAGTTGTCACCCCAGCCTTTAAAGAAGCGTCCGGTATGGCTCAGGGTCGGAAGGCCAAGGGGGCGCACGAAGCGTGCAACATAGGGGAAATAGGCATATCCCCATCCACCCGTTGGCAAAGCCTCTACCTCAACATGCCTCAAAAACTTCTTTTCTGTATGCAGGTTTGTCTTGGGGCGGCTGTTAAACCATATTCCTGCAGGTTTATACTTTTTCTGGGCTTCTTCTACCATATCACGGTACCGTTTCATGTATTCATGTGCTGTTTCCCTGGCGTATTTCAAACGGTGTTCCTCCTTCCGGGGGTCATATCCCTTTTTCATCATCCCGTCTATCGCCCATTTGGAACAGCTTGGCTGGTCCCAGCACATGTCCATAAAAATCCCGTCTACAGGTGCAAATTTTTCAAGTACTTCTTTTAATATATCAGCCAGGAAATGTTGATAAGGGCTTGACATATCCATAATCTGCCACCCGGCTTCCAAAACAGACTCTGCCCTCCTTTTAACATGCTTTAGATCTTCAGTTATTGCAATCCAGTCAGGATGTTCATTGGCGGCATACTCATTGCACTGTACGCTCAAATATATGGGTGCCCTTATACCGGCTTTGTGCAATGCATCTATCTGCTGCTCAAGAAGGCCCAAATCCTCTGCAAGCCCGGGATGCCTTGCGGGATGACTTGTATTGTAATACAGATGTCCGTGATGGCACATAGCAAATACTGTTACACTGTCAACATGAGCTTTTTTGAACGTATTTGCAAAAAACTCAGGATCAAACTCCTTTCCTATGCCGGGAACCTGTGGTCCTGTGTGAAAGTCAAGATGAATTGTTCTTTTAGGAAATTCAAGTTTTTGTTTCATTTTTTTCTGCTCCCTTTTATGATTTTTTATTTTTTGTTTTATTTTGTTATTTCTCCATTGATGTCCCACAAATCTGTCCAGTCCTTTGATCCATCCCACAGGAATACCTGGCCTTTTATAAGGCGGCAGTTCTTGTCAACACCTGCAAGCTCCTTCATTTCGTCGTCTGTCAGCGGGTCTTCTGCTGTGCATCTTAGATTGCTTGAATATTCATTACGGTATATTGAAAACGGAATAGGTGTCTGGCCTCTTTGTATCGCCCATTTGATACATATAACTGCAGGATGAACATTATGTGCCTTTGCAATTTTTACAACAGTTGGTTCTTCAATATCAGCCACATCATCGGGAGTCTTGTCACGTTCCGGTCGTGTAGGTGATCCTATTGGGCAAAAGCCTATTGGCCTTATACCATGTTCCAGGCAGAAATTGAACAGCTCGGGCTGCTGGAAGCATGGATGGAGTTCCATTTCACTTGCTGCAGGCATGATTGTACAATCACGTATCAAAAGCTTAAGCTTAGGTATTGTCATGTTGGAAGTGCCGATATGTCTTACATATCCTGCTTTTTTAAGCCTTTGCATCTGATACCAGGTTTCCATGTATTCTTCATGATTATATGGTCTTGCGTCCGGACTGTGATAATCAGGAGACGCTCCTTCAGGATGAAAGTTTCTAAAGGGCCAGTGAATAAAATACATGTCTATATAGTCAAGTCTAAGGTCTTTCAGTGTCTTTGCGCAGGAACGCAATACATCGTTTTTGCCGTGCATATCATTCCACACCTTTGATGTAATAAACAATTCCTCACGTTTAATACCTGTTTCCATTATTTCTTCAAACACTTTACCTATCAGGTGTTCATTGCCATAAACAGAAGCACAGTCAAACATACGAAAACCCACTTCTGCAGCACCTTTTACAGCATTGGCCACCTGTTCTGCGGTAAAACGGTCAGAACCAAAGGTTCCCATGCCGATAGCAGGCATTTTGTTACCGCCCCGCAAAGTTCTCTCAGGCACCAGTTCAGGATCAATACGGTCATTTACATCTGTCATTTGAATCCCCCTCATAAATTTACTTTGTTAAACTACTACGCCTTTTTTCAGTATAATATTTGCATAAAGTGCTTCTTCCCCTGTTGCAACTACAGCAAAAGCCCCCTTTGCCCTTTCATAAAAATCAAATCTTGCAATGTTCTGAAACTTGTTATTTACAGCCTCATGCTTTTGGACTATCTTTTTGTACTCATCCCAAATAGGGGTTTCCACCCTGTCTCCTGGTACAACCTGCATAAGTGACACAGGCTCTTCAACATACGGGTCCAGCGGGAAAAACTTCAATACCGCATCCAGAAGTTTGGGTATGCCATGTCCGTCACATCTAACCAGCCTTTGAGCATAGTTTGCAGAAGGAAAATTTCCGTCCGCCAGAACAATCTCATCTCCGTGTCCCATTTCCATCATAATTTTCAGAAGTTCCGGGGGTAAAATTGCAGGTATTCCTTTGAGCATTTAATTCATCCCTTTCCATTTCATTTTTTTATTATTATCTCCCTCTATTTCAGGGTGTTGCCGCATAGATATAATCATCTATATAATTAATAATCCTGTCTTTTAACAACGCTTCAGGATTATTCTCAAGTATTCCTTTTCTTATTCTGTCATACTGTACAGGCATGAACTGGTCAATAAGTGTCAATGGAATATCGACTGAGCTCAAATTATCTATCAGCTGCTCAATTGATTCCCTTACTTCCTTGACGGGAAGGTAATACCTTGCCCTGTCAGAAAAGCTGTATTTCCTGGAATATCTTAACCGGGCTCCACTGCCGTAATAATGCTTCTGCCAGTTGGCCGGATTTCTAACCATGGCGGCCTCAAGGGTTTCAATAAAGTTTGACATCTGAATCTCTGCATTATACCTGAAAAGTTCATTCTCCATGAAGTTAAGTGCAAAAAGCGCTTCCCTCAAGGCAAAGGTAAGGGCAGGCCCAACCTTCAATATTGCTATGCCGTCCTTAACCATTTGTTTAAGGCATTCAGCTGTCTGATAGTCAGTGGAATGGCCTTCAAAAACAATGCTTGGGTATTTTTTCAGTGCTCTGGAAAGCTCCCTTGCAGCCTCTGGTTTGTACTCGTGAATCGTTTCATCTCCAAACTCCACCCCCGGCTGAACTACGATTGCAGCAACATTCTTCCAGGCCTTCTCAAGACCGGACTTTAGAAACACATCCTTAAAAGTCTCGATAGTATCCTGTAAATCTTTTGTTTTTGTTACTTGTACGCCCTCTTCTTCGTCCTGGATTCCACCAGGTATTGGTACTTCACTTCCTACAACATATACAGGCTGAAGTGCATCCGGGTTCCTGCTTTTTAAATCATTGAAAGCTTTTTCCGCAGTACTGCAGAGCACGGCTCCCCTGTCAGCTATAACCTTAGTCTTAAGAACCTTGTTCTTATCATCATCTCCAAGATGCATACTGGTATCAATATGTATCTTGGTGTAACCTGCACTTACATAATCCCTTATGAGTACAGCTGCCTTTTTCATTGCAGTATCTGAGTCTTCACTTTTCCAGGTCAGGGGCCCAAGGTGGTCACCACCCAGGATAATTTTGTCTTTGGGAAACTCAGCCTCTTCTGCGATTCCATATACGAATTCTCTGAATTTTTCAGGAGTCATGCCCGTGTATCCACCGTACTGGTTTACCTGATTTGCAGTTGATTCAAGCAGTACATAATCATTATCTTTTAAAGCCCTTTCCATGGATGCTTCAATTACATATTCATTGGCACTGCATACAGAGCAGATTCCTTTTGGAATCCCTTTTTTCTGTAGCTGTACCAGTTCTTTTAGCGGATGTATCAATTTATTCCCCTCCTTAATATCACATATCAGTCATTAATCAGCATAATCTTACCCTTTACCATACCTGGTGTCTTATACATGTCAAATCCCTTTTTTATATCCTTCATCGGCAGTCTTTTAAAAATAAGGCTTTCATCAAACTTTAAATCCCCCTTTGAAAAGTAATGTGCCATAAGGCTCCACTCTTTTCCGGGAAACGGGGCACTGTAAGACATCCATGAACCGGTAAGAATAAATTCTTTCCTGTTCATCTTCTCAAAAAGTTTATATGGAAAAATAAGATCCTTATGAGGTGTGCCGATAAAACATACTTTTGCTTTATTTGCTGCCAGTTCAAATGCCATTTTCATTGTTATATCCACACCTGCAGTCTCGTATACAAAACCAAACCCATTTTTATTTGTTAATTCATCCACTTGTTCTTTAAAGTTTTTATCCCTTGTATTGATTGTTATATCTGCCCCAAGCTTTTTTGCAAGCTCCAGCCTGTCATTGTCAATATCAAATACAAAAACCCTTTTAGCGCCAAAAATCCTTGCCCATTGTGCCGTAAAAATCCCTATATTGCCTACCCCCAGAATGGCTACATCCTCTCCTCCTTTGTAATCAACACAATTCAAGCCGTGAAGTGCAACAGTGCCGGGTTCAAAGAAGGCTCCCTGTTCATAGGATACATTATCATTGAACTTTACTGCATTCCTCTCAGGCAGTTTTACATAATCTGCGAAACCGCCCTGTACCCTTGAACCTGTAAAGCTGTAATTATTACAAAGTGAATAGTTGCCTTTTTGGCAGTCATCACACTTAAAGCATGGCAAAAGTGGTACGCCTGCTGCCCTGTCACCGGCTTTTACAGAGGTAACTCCCTTACCTGTCTCAGCCACATCCCCTGAAAACTCATGACCCAGGACAATAGGATAGTA
>CAYYGK010000077.1:10671-11378 GCA_964471145.1 uncultured Eubacteriales bacterium
CACCATCCCCTAACACCCTTGGAATATCAGAGCCGCATATACCTGCAGCCCTCACTTTTATTAAAACTTCACCTTCATCCACTTTGGGATCCGGATAATCCTCATACCTTAAATCATCCTTTGCATGCAGTACTGCAGCTTTCATTAAATCACCCCACAAATAATAATAAAACCCTCAACTTACAGCATTGTTTGCTGCTTTTGCCATCGTATTTTTAAGTTTTTCATAAATTTCCACATATAGTTCATACTGATTTATGTATTTATCATGGATTGCCATATCAGGTTCGTGCAGCCTTGTAATATGTACAGTCCTTTCAACAGCGTCTTTAAAACTTTTATATTCACCGGTTCCAACTCCCGCCAGAATAGCCGCACCTAATGTAGTGGCAGTATTAGGATCTGGAACCTTTATGACCTTACCGGTAACATCCGACTTTATCTGAGTCCATAATCTGCTGTTTGAAGCACCGCCTACTGCTGTTAGCTCTTTAACCTTCACACCTGCTTCCTCTGCAGTTTTAAGGTTGTGAAGCAATGCAAAGGCACACCCTTCAAGAGTCGCACGTATCATATGGGCTCTTGTCTTGCTGTATCCAAGTCCAAAAAATACACCCTTTGCATTCTTATCCCATATTGGAGATCTTTCACCGGCCATATATGGAAGGAAAATCACTCCATCAGACCCAGGGGATACTTTTTCTGCT
>CAYYGK010000078.1:0-6684 GCA_964471145.1 uncultured Eubacteriales bacterium
TAATAGATCTTGAACTTAACAAAGCTTTCATAAATCTAACCCCCCCATATTTTTTTTTTGGAAGACTCTCGGGAACTCAGAGAGCTTCATTTAGTTATATTTAAGAGTTGAGCATTTCTGCTTCACCCCTAAATTTCTGCTTATTCATATAAAATTTTGTTGTACTATTCATATAAATGTTACCAATTATGCAATCTTGCTTCTTTAAAATCTCATGATTGCCTTGTTGATTAACTTATTTTTTATATCAACTTCATTCTACCCGGATGTTTTCCGAGAGTCTTCCTTTTTATGATTTGGAATTATACCCCTAATTTAATTATACACCTGCTAACTGCTATAACAATACGACATATTTTACTTTAATAAGACTTTCTTTACTACATTATTTGCCTTGTTCTTTTTTCCTGAACAGTTTCGTCAGAGATAAAACATGAATGTGAAAATATGAGAAAGAGGGCGTTAAGAGAAGTTCAAAATAAATAGTTTTCACAAAGAACAGAAAAATAGTTTCGCAAAACCCTGCCCGTTGTAATAGTCTTCTCTGTCTGATATAATGTTTGCACCATAACAGGGAAGTGATGAGCTTATAATGAGTTTTAAGGAAGAGCTGGCCCGCAGGGCGAAGATGTGCAACAGGGAACTTGACGCAGTTCTTAAAAACCTGCCTGAAGCAGACAGCATCCTGTACAAGGCAATGGCATATAGTTTAAAATCAGGCGGCAAACGGCTGAGGATGATTATGCTGCTTGAATGTGCGGAGCTTTTTGATGAGAATTCAGTGAGGGCAGTCCCGTTTGCATGTGCTCTGGAGATGATACATACCTATTCCCTTATTCATGATGACCTGCCCGCAATGGACGACAGCGACCTCAGAAGGGGAAGGCCGTCCAGCCACAAGGTTTTCGGCGAAGACATAGCAGTGCTGGCCGGTGACGGTCTGCTGAATTACGCTTTTGAAATCATGCTGTTGCATTCCCTTAAGGAAAAGGACAACTGCTGCATGTACCTTGAGGCCATGAATGAAATAGCAGCTGGAGCCGGTGTTTTCGGTATGATTCTGGGCCAGACAATTGATGTGGTAAATGAGAATAAATCCATGGAATCCGACCTGCTGGAATTCATGCATACCAGAAAGACAGGTGCAATGTTCAAGGGTGCAATGAGAGCCGGTGCAATAATTGGCGGCGCAGATAAACAGCAGGTAAATACGGTGACTGACTATGCACATGATTTCGGGCTTGCTTTCCAGATAACAGATGACATACTTGATGAAACCGGCGATGCCAAAAAACTCGGCAAGGCAACAGGAACCGACAGGGCAAACAATAAATGCACATATGTTACTCTTCTTGGTGTTGAAGCAGCCAGAAAAAATGCCGCTTCGCATATTGAAAGAGCTGTGAGGACTATCAGCCCTCTGGACAAAAACGGTTTCTTCTGTGATTTGTGCAGGTATATCGCCAGCCGTGATTCCTAGTTTTCATGCCTGTAGTCCATCACAACAACTGACGGCAGTCTGTTTATGCTTTGCGCATCAATATTTATCTCCTTGACAGACTCAATGCCCGAATTGCCGGTTATCTTAAGGAAGCTTTGAACACCCTCTACAGGAAAATCCAAAACTTCAGTCCTATAATGCATCGGTATGACAGTTTTGGGAGCAATAAGCTCCACTGTCCTTGCAGCTGCCTGTGCATCTATTGTAAATGTGCCGCCGACTGGTATCATCATTATGTCAACTCCTTTAAGCTGTTGCTGCAGCATGCTGCCTGGCTCATGCCCCAGGTCCCCGCAGTGGCACACCCTCAAACCGTCAATATCAAAGACAAATACTATATTCCTGCCCCTTTTTGCTCCCTTTGCGTCATCATGAAAGGTCTTTATACCCTTTATTACTATACCGGATACACTGAATGTACCGGCAGTACTCACATGCCTGAATTTGCCCTTTACGGCGCGGACATAATTGTGGTCAAAATGGTCATGGCTGGTAGTTACAATATGAGCCTTGACATCAGGCATTTCATAACCTACCGACTCGTCAAACGGGTCGGTTACAATAATGGTACCGTCATCTGCCTCCATTGTGAAGCATGCATGTCCAAGCCATTTTATTTTGATAAGTAAAACCTCCTTTTGCTGTTACATGCTCTCCGGGGCGTCTATCTTTAAAAGCCCCAGTGCGTTTTCAAGTACAATCCTCGTACAATCAACCAAAACGAGCCTTGCCTTCAGAAGATCCTCTTTTTCTCCCTTCACCCTGCAGGTGTTATAGAAACTGTGAAACTGTGAAGCCACATCCTGGACATATCTTGTAAGCCTGGCTGGTTCAAGAGTATCTGCAGAGATCCTTACCTCCTCCGGGTATTCGGCCAGCTTTCTTATAAGCCCGGTCTCCTCCTCAGTCACCAGCAGTCTCAGGTCTGCCTCCGAGGCAGGAAGTACCCTCACACCATCGGCTTCAAGAACTTTCAGCATGCTGCAAATCCTTGCATGTGCATACTGAACATAGTAGACAGGGTTATCACTTGATTTTTCAACTGCAAGGTCCAGGTCAAAATCAAGGTGGTTACCCGATGCCTTCATATTAAAGAAAAATCTCGCAGCATCCCTTCCTGTTTCCTCTACCAGGTCGTCAAGCGTTATAGCTTTTCCTGTCCTCTTGGACATCCTTGCAACTTCACCGTTCCTTAAAAGCCTTACCAGCTGGAATATGATTATGTTCAGTTTAGCCGGCGCTATGCCAAACGCTTTTACAGCAGCCTTCATTCTTGCGGCATGACCATGGTGATCCGCTCCCAGAAGGTTAATAACCCGATCAAAGCCCCTTTTCAGGAACTTGTTCCTGTGATAGGCCATGTCAGCCGCAAAATATGTAGGTACGCCATTGCTCCTGACTATTACCTCATCCTTGTCGGTTCCAAACCATGATGCTCTGAACCAGACCGCTCCGTCCTTTTCATATGTGTACCCCTTCTCCTTAAGGTACTGTATTGTTTCCTGCAGCTCACCACTTTCATGAAGTTCACGTTCGGAAAACCACACGTCAAACTCTATTCCGTATTTCTTAAGCCCCTCTTTTATACTATCCAGGTTTCTCGGAAGAGCAAACTCCACAAGTCTGGTTCTTCTCTCTTCCGGTGTCAGCTCCAGAAGTTCATCGCCATACATGCTTATGAAATCCCTTGCATGTGAGCGTATGTCTTCTCCTGCATACCCGTCCTCAGGGAACTCAACAACATCTTCACCTTTGAGCTCCTGTATGTACCTTGCCTCAAGTGAAATCCCAAACTTCTCTATCTGACCGCCGGCGTCATTTATATAGAACTCTCTTGTCACTTTATAGCCCGACGCCTCAAGAACAGATGCTATGCAGTCACCCAGCGCTCCTCCCCTTGCATTTCCCATATGAAGGGGCCCTGTAGGATTAGCGCTTACAAACTCAACCATTACTTTTCGGCCATCTCCGCTGTCAAACCTGCCGTATCTGTCTCTCTGGGTACTTACAGCCCTCAATGTGTCATAAAACCATTCATCATTTAAGCGGAAGTTAATAAATCCCGGGCCTGCACATGTGATATCCTTAACATATGTGCCTTTCCTGTCCATGTTCTGTATCAGTATCTCTGCCACCTGTCTTGGGGACTTGCACATATCCTTTGCTGTCTGCATGGCAGCATTGGTGGAAAAATCACCGTATTGTTTTTCTCTTGGTATCTCAACAATGATTTCCGGCATAAACTTCACATTTCCATCAAATGCCTTGTCCATTGAATCCTTTATCATATTTGCTATCTGTTTTTTTACGCTTTTAACCATGTTTGTCAATGCTCTTACCCGCCTCTCTTATCCACATATGAAAATTATTCCTGTCAGTATCATTATTGTCTATTTCCAGGCTATAGTCAACCTTGATCATTCCTCCGCTGTCATCTATGTCCACACATACATCCCTTGCCGTAACCCCTACGGTAAATGCCCCATAGCTTGTATCGTAATACGTTAGATGCCTCTGCCCCTTCTCAAATACAAAACGTGAATTGACCGTACCTGTCCTCTGCAGGGTTACCATGCCTTCTGAAACCTCCAGCGTGGTGGTTGTGCCCTTCATTCCCGTTACTTCGCTCTCATCATAGGATACATAATATGTACTCCCCTTTCGCGAGTATCTGCCCTCAGTTACAAGCTCCATCTTTGTATCACCGGCTGCAGCAGTTCCAATACCGGTAACCGAGATAATTACATCCTTGTTCATGCCTCTGCCTCCCAAAGGGTAATCATTTTGATCAATTGAGTATCTTTCTTGTGATTTGCCCGTGCCGCTTGAGTGCAAGCTGGACAAGCCTGTCAAGCACTTCCCGGTAAGGTACTCCGGATGCCTCCCAGAGTTTTGAGTACATGCTTATACGGGTAAACCCCGGCATTGTATTTATTTCATTTATCAGTAGCCTTCCCGAATCTGCCTGCAGGAAGAAATCCACCCTTGCAAGACCTGAACAGTCCAGCGCCGTAAATGCCCTCACCGCATACTCTCTGATGCGCTTGCGTGTACCGTCAGGTATAGCGGCAGGTATCAGCGTCTTTGACTTCCCGCCGCTGGCATACTTGGCTTTATAGTCATAGAATTCATTGCACGGTAAGACTTCCCCTGCCGTTGAAGCCTGTGGCTCATCATTCCCCAGTACCGCACACTCCAACTCCCTGCCTTCTATGTATTCCTCAATTATTATGCGCCTGTCATATTCGGCAGCAACAGCAATTGCATCAGCAAGCTCTTCTCTGTCATGAGCCTTTGATACTCCCACTGAAGACCCTGAATTGCAGGGTTTTACAAAGCACGGATATCCAAACTCATCCTCTGCATCCAAAACAATTTCCTTCCTGGATTTTTCAAGGTCTCTCCTGGTGACAACCCTGTAATCCCCCTGTGGTATACCTTCCTTCTCAAATATGATTTTTGCAAATCCCTTGTCCATTCCCAGTGCAGAACTCAGTACTCCACAGCCCACATAGGGCATACCTGCCAGTTCAAGCAACCCCTGTATGGTGCCGTCCTCCCCATTGCATCCGTGAATTACGGGAAAAACCACATCAACATCAGCACAACCTGTAACAATACTCCTTGCCGTGTTGCCGGCAGAAACTCCAGGAGCTGCCTTTGCTGTCGCATCCTGCTCTGCAACTGCCTGCCATCTTCCGTCAGCAAGGTATTCTACAGGGCCTGAATACTTAAGCCATCTGCCTTCTCTTGTTATTCCTATCATTTCAACTTCGTATTTTTCCCTGTTGAAATTGCCAACCACTTCCTGTGCGGAAACCCTTGACACCTCATGCTCGGAAGACTGGCCCCCAAAAACAACAGCAACCCTTATTTTTTTCATAAAGACGCACCTTTCCAAACGCTGTTCTATTATAATTATAGTTTTTTATCCAAATCAATGCAAACGGGTGTTAAAAATATCCCTGCAGGTGGTATAATAGTCTTTGTATCAACACTACTTTAGAAGGAGGCAAAGAAATGCCTTACTATGACCTGAAATGCAAGGAATGCGGAAAGAAATTCAATGTAAAGGCCAGCATGAAGGAAAGGGAAGAAAAAAGCATCCACTGCCCCTCATGCGGCAGCAGCAGGCTGGATCCCGTATTCAACAGTATTAATATTATCCGTTCAAAAAGCAGCAGTGCTCCATCCTGTCCGAGCTGCTGCAGCGGAGGCAACTGCCCCCTTTGATATCACGCATGTTCTCCGGGCTCTTGGCGGCAAGCCTATTCAAGTATTTCAATATACTCCGATTCTCCCCCCGGTCCAAATGTGTCCTTATCCTTTTCTTGCTCCTGTCCTTCTTCCTGTTTTTCTGCCATGGTTTCCTTTACTGCAGGCTCATCGCCTATAAGTGAGGGGGTGCGCGGAAACTCTGAATCAAAACGGAAATTCCCCTTAAATTCCTTGCTTGTCTTCCCGTTTACTATGAATACTACCTTTTGTATCTCTTTCATCTCTGTAAGCGTGTTCACCACCGAATATATTGTCATCTGCTCTGCATCCTTGCCCCCGGGATGGTTTTTAACAAATGACTTGTTAAAATCAACTGTCGCAACACCCTTTTCAACTATAACAGGTGAGTGCAGTTTGCTGCCTGAGGGTATGGTGGCACAGAGTCCTGTATCCCCGGCAGGCCCTTTTATAAGCTCCTCAACAAGCACTGTTGCAAGGCTCCCGCCTCCCTTCTTTGCCTTAGAAGAAGGTATGTACCTTATAAGCTTCCTAAGCTCTTTGTTGTCCTGACCTGTAAAATACAGGTACACCGGCATCTTGTCACTCAGCAGGCTGGCCTCCTGCTCGCTTATGAAAATACTGCTGACCGGGGCAATTTCCTGACCTTTTTCTTTTTTCAGCCCCAGCTTCTGCAGCAGGCTGCATCCGCTTAAAAGAGAAAGTGCCAGAATAAGAGCAACAAAAATCACTAACAGTTTACGCATAAAAAAACACCTCGCATTTTGTATTCCTAGGATATTCTTATGCCGCAAACCTGCCGGGTATTCTATTTTTGAAAGGAAAACATGAAAAAGGAGCTTAAATGACAGGTGCTTTCCTGTCAGCCTCAGATAGCCTTGGTATACCTGTCGGCAAACGAACTTGCACAGTAGCTTTCAGGCTTGATTTTGGGAATGAACATTGAG
>CAYYGK010000078.1:6694-8974 GCA_964471145.1 uncultured Eubacteriales bacterium
AGCCCCTGACCATACCAACCATTTCGTTTATCAGCGTCTTTGTCCTGCCCCTTGTCCCCACATCTATATGAAATTCGAATATAACCCCGCTGTTTTTTTTATTTCCATTCACTATTGAGCGTATACGGCGTATTTTACTGTCATCAAACATATATGCCAGCTGGAGGCTTGCACATGTCTCCAGGTAAATCTTCTCCCTCAGGTTTACAACAGGCCTTTGCATTTCACTCTTGTGGAGGAAACCTATTGCTCCCTTTCCTACCCTGTGGACATGAATACATGAGACAAATACCGTTCTGCTTGCCACCTGGGAATCAGTACCCACTGATATCCTGTAGGAACAGTTGGTGTCAGCTTTTATGAATTCAATAACATACTCATACACCTGTCGGAACGTCATCACATTTTTACTCAGGCTGCGAAAAAGCGTATTCTCATTAAAAGACGGCATATCGGTTTTTATCATTTGTTATCCTCCAGTCCGCACATGGCAGGTGATAATGAAAAACCCTGCGATGTTATCACAGGGTCTGTACAACCAGTAAAAAAAGCATGGGAATGTTGCCTGCTACACCTATATATGGTTTTTTGACTTATCAATGCAACCAGCCCTTTCAACCCCATTCTGTCCCTAATATATTACCATACGGTTTTGTCTAAATCAAGAAGCAAATCTTTCTTAACGCTGATGTCATCCGCCTGTAATCTTTTTCGCCCTTACATAGTCAATAATTGACCTGCCTGCCAGTGCCCCCTCCCCCACAGCTGTTGATATTTGCCTGAAACCCCCGGTACAATCACCTGCTGCAAATATACCGGGTATGTTTGTTATCTGACCAGATTCAGTAATTATTGAGCCGTTTTCGGTTGCCAGGCCCATTTTTTTTGCTAGGTATGACGCGGATGCACTTCCGGGTGCCACAAAGAGACCTTCTATCTCTTCGCTGCTGCCATCCTCAAAATATATCTTCTGTAGCTGTTCGTCACCATCGACCTTCGTTATCTTCCTCCTGTCTATTCTGAAATTAGCAGCCTTTTTAATGTATTTATCCGTAAGCTCAAGCTCCAGCCCGTTTGTATACAGTGTTATATCGGTAGTGAAACCGACAAGCTCCTCTGCCTCATGTATGGCATAATCCCTGTTTCCCAGAACCCCTGTTTTTCTGCCCCTGTAAAAAAAGCCGTCACAGGTGGTACAGTAACTCACTCCCCTGCCTTCAAACGATGCAATGTTTGCTATGTTAACTTTTTTTACAGGCTGTCCCGGCGCCAGGAGTACGGCTGCTGCAGTATAGCAGGTGGAGGTTGTATCCACCCTGAACCCTTCGTTTTCGGGTGATACCGAAACCACTTCACCTTCCCTTACTTCCACACCCAGCCTTACTGCCTGTGCCACACCTGCATCAAGCAGTTCCTTTCCAGACACCGGATGCTCAAATCCATAGTAGTTTTCAATCCTGGCAGACTTTACAAGTTCGCTTTCTCCGGATGCAACAACAAGCGTACCAAGTCCGGCTCTGACTGTATACAGTGCAGCAGATATGCCTGCCGGCCCCTTTCCAATAATCAAAACATCATACATTTAACATGCCCCTTTTAGTTTATTCGGCGGTTTACCCTTTCAGGTCCCCGGCAATTTTAAGTAATGTCTTGGAAGATACCGCCCCGCTTACATATCCGTACGCCGTTCCGTCTGTATTTATCACAAACGTTATCGGTATTCCCCTGACCCCGTAAATCCTTCCCACCTGTTCGTCTGAATCCAGCAGTACAGGCAGGGTTAATTCATTGTCCTTATAATACTTTTTTACCCTTTCAGGGTCGTCACCCAGGTTCACCGTTAGAACAAGACTGTTGCCGCTGTCTGCGAAGTCACGGTGTGCCTCTTCCAGGTCAGGCAATTCATTTATGCATTGAGGACACGAAAGTGCCCAGAAATTCAGGAAAACTACCTTTCCCCTGTAATCTGAGAGCTTTACCATTGTTCCGTCAAGATCCACAAGCTCAAAGCCGGGTGCCATAGATGCCTTCTTTTCCTGTTTGCCATCAGGTTCGCTCTCCTTCTGCCCTGTCTCCCCGCCCGTTTCTTCCTGCTGTGTTCCGGTTTCCTCGTTACCGGGAAGCACCTTAAGACCTGAAGGCTTTAGTTGGATATACAGCGTATATGCCAGAAAGATAAACGCAGCAGATGCTGCTATCCAGAAAACCATACCGCCTGCTTTTTTCATTTCTGATACTCTCCTTATTCATTGCCCTGCTCATTCTTGAGCGTATCCATGC